>NZ_JWAK01000039.1:69711-115157 GCF_001069335.1 Streptococcus sp. 1171_SSPC | reverse complement strand
GTTGGAATGATGATGGAGGTCGCCTCAATATCTTGGTCCAAAACCCCACAGGTCCCAAAGAGCACTAGTTTTTCCATCCCAAATTGAATCAAATCCTCTATAATCCCTACACAGGAAGCAGCCCCAACTGGTGCATTAAAGACAGCAATCTGTTGGTCTTCAATCGTAATCCCATAGACTAAGACTTCAAAGTTGGAAATGGAAGTTCTTGTAATGACCTCATGTTCATAATTTTCAAGGAGACGCGCAAAAGTTACTCTTGAAAAGCAAGAGATGACTACTTTGGGAAATCCTTCAATTGGTTCGTGTCGGTCTTGTGGGTTGATAATCGCCTGTCGATTGGCATCAAATTCTTCTAACAGCATCTCTGACTTCTCTTTCATTCATTCTACTTCTAGTCCTCTATTATACCACAAAATCGGCCTCTTTCCTTCTAACAAAGGGGAAAGCAAGCTCACTTGTTCGCCTTTTGTAGTAGAAAATGATACCGAATCTCTCCAAAAGTAAAAGAAAATGGGCCGCTCAACCACTGCGTCTACCGTTGACCTCTTTTATGATGAAAATAGATAACTCTTACTAACTCCTACCTCGCTTTTTTATTTCTTGGCTCGGGAAAAGGGAGAGGGACAGAAATCGATTACCATTTAAAACGACGGTTTCGTCGTCCCTCCCCCGCAAAGTTGAGTAGGCCCGTCCAAGCGAGAATTAGAGCGTGGGAGGGGCCACTCAACCACTGCGTCGATCGTTAACCTCTTTCCTGATACAAAAATGAGAACTTCAATGATTCCCTCCTCGCTCTCTCGTTTCTTGGCTCGGGAAAAATTCGTTTACAAAACGAATTTTTTCTGCTATACTTCTTAGAAGCAAAGGTTTTTAATGTCATCCTGTGAGGTGACAAAGACACAGAATATGAATAATCTGAGGGCCCTTGCTATGCAAAAAATTCATGGGCTCTTTTTTGGTGCCCAAAAGTGAGGTTATTATGAAAGAAGAATCAACTGTTGATTTGCTCCTGGATGTCGATCAAAGTCCGGCACCCCTAAAAGGAATCTTATTAAGTTTCCAACACGTTTTCGCCATGTTTGGGGCAACCATCCTGGTACCACTCATCTTGGGCATGCCCGTATCCGTTGCCCTCTTTGCATCAGGGGTTGGGACACTGATCTATATGACTTGTACCGGCTTTAAAGTCCCTGTCTACCTCGGCTCTTCCTTCGCCTTCATCACAGCCATGGCTTTGGCAATGAAGGAAATGGGAGGAAAAGTCGATGCAGCCCAAACAGGGGTTATCCTGACCGGTCTGATCTACGTGCTAGTCGCTGCAGGGGTTAAAGTAGCAGGCACTCGCTGGATTGACAAATTGCTTCCTGCCGTTGTCATTGGACCTATGATTATCGTTATTGGTCTTGGACTTGCAGGATCAGCCGTTAAAAACGCTGGTTTTGTCGAAGGGGGAGATTGGAAAAATGCCCTTGTTGCTGTCGTGACCTTCCTGATTGCCGCCTTCATCAACACCAAAGGAAAAGGTTTCTTCAAAATCATTCCTTTCCTTTTCGCCATTATCGGTGGTTATGTCTTCGCAGTTTGCTTGGGCTTGGTGAACTTTGATCCGGTCCTCAAGGCTAACTGGTTTGAGATTCCTGGTTTCTATCTTCCTTTCAATACGGGTGGGGCCTTCAAACAATACAACTTGTATTTCGGTCCTGAAACCATCGCTATCTTGCCAATCGCTATCGTAACTATTTCAGAACACATCGGTGACCATACGGTGCTTAGTCAAATCTGTGGCCGTCAATTCTTGAAACAACCGGGACTTCATCGTACCCTTCTTGGTGACGGGATTGCTACATCTGTTTCGGCCTTTCTTGGTGGTCCAGCCAATACCACTTACGGTGAAAATACAGGCGTTATTGGGATGACTCGCATCGCTTCTGTTTCCGTTATCCGAAATGCAGCCTTGATTGCTATTTCCTTGAGCTTCCTTGGTAAATTTACTGCTCTCATCTCTACCATTCCAAACTCTGTTCTCGGTGGGATGTCCATCTTGCTCTATGGGGTTATCGCAAGTAATGGTTTGAAAGTCTTGATCAAAGAACGCGTTGACTTCAGCTTGATGCGCAACTTGATTATTGCAAGTGCCATGTTGGTTCTTGGACTTGGTGGAGCAATTCTGAAACTTGGTCCAGTGACCCTATCAGGAACAGCCCTCTCCGCTATGACAGGAATCATCCTTAACTTGATCTTGCCACATGAATCAAACTAAAAGAAAAAGTTCTCAACACTGAGAACTTTTTTTATTAGAGTTGGGCTAATTGCAACAAGCGTTCTTTGGACAATTTTTTAATTTCAATTTGATTAGCATCCAACAATTCAAATTCACTCGAGTCCAAAGCATCCAGTAGGGCTTCTAAATTCACAGCAGCCACCGGCTTATAACTCTCTGGCATATCAGGATTTCCAGTGATTTCCACTAGGTTCACTTTCCAGTCGATGACCTCATCCATATTGACCTTCTCTACAAACTCAGCAGGTACAAAAGGCACACGTGGCAAGACAGTATCCGTATCTTCTGTTAGACTGTAACTGCCAATAATGCCTCCCGTTTCGTTCTGACGGTAGAAACGAACTTGACTAAAGAAGGCGGAGCTGTATTGAACCTTTTTAACCACTTGACTGAACTCCTCTAAAGGTTGAGCGGAGTCTAAAATTTTACGAAGGAGCTCACGATCCAAGATCACAGAATGAGCAAATCCCTGAAGTTGATATTGATGAAGGTCTGGATCTTTTTCTAGATTCTGTAGATTCTTCAGCAAATAGTTCTCATAGTCAAAAGAGAAAATAGAATCTGCGTCATAGCTGGTTCCTAAATTATCGTGAATCTCATTTCCCAACTGGCGAGCTAGGGCACTGAGCCATTCCAAGATGAGTCGCCAATCTTCAAGGGTGGCAAAATCTGCAAGGATGAACTGATAAGCATGCTCTTGATCCAGATAACGAAGGATGATCGGCAAGCAACTCTTGCCATAGCGGATACACATCATGGCTGGAAAATCTTTGAGAGAGCGACCAAGCATGGCTTCCTCAAAACTGTAGGTAAGAACTCCCTCCACCAAATTCAATACATCTTTAGCTGGCATCACTTTTTGATAGCCAAACATACTCTTTTTATTTCGAATTGAAAACACAACTGACATTTGTTTTCTCCTTTTTGTAATCGCTTACCAAATTATAGCACAAATTTTCATGACTTTCCATAGAAAAAAACAGCCAAAAGGCTGCTTTTGAATGTAGACAAATTATTGTGCTACATTAAACAGCTAGATGACTTTCAAAACATGACTTTTATTTTTTAGTCATTAAAGAAGATGAAAAACTTTCCGCTGTGAGAAAAAGTGCTTGAACCAGTGTAGTTCAAGCACTCGGGAGTTTTGAAACCTTAGGTTCAAAACTAAGTCATGGAACTTCGTAGAAGTTCGCTGACGTCCGTACTCACCTAAGGGAAGTTTTTCAAAAGACTTTATCTTCAATCTGAAATAGCCAAAAGGCTGTTTTTAACTTATGCAAGAGTTCCATCAAGCGTCTCACCGATAACGGCCAAACGTTCAGCAACCTCTGCTTGTGACAAGTTGTATTCTTCGACATAACGATTGCGTGGATGAACACGACACTCATGGGAGCAGCCACGGAGGTACTTGTCTTCGTTCTCTTCTGAAGTCAAGATGCGACGGTTACAGAAAGGATTTCCACAGTTGACATAGCGTTCACATGGTGTTCCATCAAACCAGTCTTTTCCAACAACGCTTGGATCGACATGGTTGACATCGACAGCAATCCGCTCGTCAAAGACGTACATCTTCCCATCCCATAGTTCTCCTTGAACTTCTGGGTCTTTTCCGTAGGTTGCAATTCCGCCGTGCAATTGACCGACATCTTTGTAGCCTTCACGCACCATCCAACCTGAGAACTTCTCACAACGGACGCCACCTGTACAGTAAACTACGACACGCTTGTCCATGAATTTTTCCTTGTTATCACGGACCCATTGTGGCAACTCACGGAAATTGCGGATATCTGGACGAATAGCGCCGCGGAAGTGTCCAAGATCGTACTCATAGTCGTTACGAGTATCAAGGACAACTGTATCCTCGTCTAGAAGAGCTTCTTTAAATTCTTTTGGAGACAAGTAAGCACCTGTCGTTTCAAGGGGATTGATATCGTTATCGAAGTTATCATCCTCTAATCCAAGGTGGACAATCTCTTTCTTATATCGTACAAACATCTTCTTGAAAGCTTGCTCTTCTTCCTCATCAATCTTGAACCAGAGGTCTTCCATACCAGGAAGGCTGTGAACATAGTCCATGTATTTTTGCGTCGTTTCGTAATCACCAGAAACGGTTCCGTTGATTCCTTCATCAGCAACTAGGATACGTCCCTTGAGCCCGATTGATTTACAGAAAGCCAAATGATCAGCCGCAAATTGTTCTGCGTTTTCGATGGGAACATATTTATAGTAAAGTAAAACACGAATAGGTTTTGCCATAAGATTCTCTTTTCTAAGATTAAATTATCAGAATTTTTCATTCAACTATACCAGTATACTCTCCCGAGAAAACGAATGCAATTTATTTGACTGAAAAATAAAAGCCTGGGGTTCCAGACTTTTACACGACGAAAATAAGACTCCGACTACCTACTCTTCCTTTTCCAACTGGTCTAGATAGGCTTCATAGCGTTTTTTCTCTACTTTTGCAAGGAGCATCACAAGGGAATTCATCCCCCATACAATCGGAAGATTCAGGAGAAATGTGATAGGAAGCACCAGCAAAAATTTTGAATGAAAGGGATTATTGTGATAGATTGCTTGGTTTAATTGAAAATTTTGAGCCCAGATGAATAAGGAGAGAACACAAGTTACAGTAATAATCCCCATTAGATTGAGGTAACTATAGCTGATAAACCGTACACCCAATCGTTGACAACGAACCGAATAATACAATCCTGAAACAATGAGTAAGGTTACGACCATGATTGGACTCAGTCCAGGATTGGTCGTAAACATAGATCCCACACTAAAAACTGCTAAGGCGAGGAATAGAAAACTAGCCGTTTCAGCACCAGCCTTATTGGCCAGTCCTTCTTCTCGTTCATCTATAATTTGTTTGTTCAACAATTGTAATCTCATTTATTCCTCCTCTAACTCTGCCTCGATCTTCTTTTGTTTTTTCCGATTGATAAGAGCAAGTGGTTTCTCTAACAGATAAGTCAAAAGGGCAAAGACTAAAATAGCAAGGACGATTTTGAGCAGATACTTGGGACTGAACATAAAGCTCATCGTTTCGCGCTTCCCAATCACATCCGTTGCGATCACAAATAAGGAAAATAAGACGCCTGCCCCGATGCGGCTGAACCAGCTATCTTTTTCTAACATATCTCGAATGTCGATCCCTGAGCTGATCCTTCTCACAAAGGCATAAACTCCCATGACAATCAAGAGAATAAGTTCGGGAATATAGGCTACTAGCTCTAAGTCCAGAATACTAGCTTTCACAAAGGCTGATAAGGCGATAAAGCAGGTCATTCCTAGAACAAGTTCCCCCGCAATTTTTCCATCAAGCAGCATGGTCCGTTCATCTTTTACAATTGGTTCTTTCTTTTGTTTCATATGTTTCCTCTTTCTATTGTTAAAACTGTTACTCCCAGAACAGTTGATCCAGCGTCTTATCCAAGGTCTTACAAATGGCTAGGCAGAGGCTGAGGGTTGGATTGTACTTCCCTGCCTCGATCAGGCCAATGGTCTGACGTGTCACCCCGATGGCATCTGCAAGATCCCCCTGGGTCATATCATGCTCGACCCGGGCCATTTTTAATTTGAGATTTTTCGTCACATGCTTTTCCTTTCTTGTTTTTATAACTCTATTATACACTATATTTTCTATTTTGCAACATATATTTTACATTTTGTAAAAAATATTTTTGGTAAACAAAAAAAGCCTGGTTTCCCAGACTTTATCTTCTTATTTATGATTAGTCTTTAGACAAACTTCCATCTTTTGTTTGAGTCCGTGCATAAGCAATCAAGAGAAGAGAACCTGCAATAGCTACAACTAAAGCATTGACAGAACCTGCTACAACACCTTGTAGGAAGACCTTGTTTGCACTTTCTTTGTAGATCATCACATCCCCAATCGGAGCAATCAATCCCCAAATAAGCAAGTTGGCAATGACTTGTACGACGTTAAAGACGATCAATTCTTTCTTGGTCACTTCTCCTTTTAGGTTACCGATTTGCTTGCGGAAGATACCAACAAAGAGTCCAAACAAGCCACTAGAAATGATCCAAGTCCACCAGAGGCCATAAGTCATCGCATCTTTAATGGCATGTCCGATAAAGTCCATTAAGAAACCAACAATCGGACCAAAGATCACACTAAAGAGGGCTTGAAGAGCGTATTGCAATTGAATGTTGGTATTTGGAGCTGGCGCTGGAATTGGGATCATCGCAATGACCACAAAGAGGGCCGCTCCAACCCCGATGGCTACAACATCCTTAATTGTAAAAGCTTGTTTTTGTTTCATATTTTATCTCCTATTAATTTTCCATTTTTCTAATTTCGATATGCCAAGAAGCCCCAACTCCTACATTATAGGCCTTGGCAAAGGATCCCTGGTTGATAGCAAGACCAACACGGTAGAGGGAATTGATATAAAGGATTGGCTGTCCAATCCGCACGTCAGCGAAAGACTTGCCGTAGGTTACTTGGTTTTGGTAAACCAGCATGTCATTGTTATAGATGGTCACTTCAAAGCGTTCCCCAAATTCAGGTTCCAAATGATTGAACTCTTCTCGAGTAATCGAAGTCCAGAGAGAACCAAAGCGTACATCCAAGATGTCAACTGCTCCTTTGACAAGATTGTCCTCCATAACAGTTTCCACCACAGGGATTTCTACAATGTGTTCGACACTGAGTTCTGGTCCCACTTCCTCAAAGCTGATATGGCCACTGGCTAACTTAGCTCCTGTATAGGCATAGACATCACGCCCATGGAAGGTATAAGAAAACTCTGTATTGGCCCGGCGGTTCTTCACCTCTGAAATCTCACGGATAGCAACAATCCCTACATGTTTTTTGATGAAAGAGAGGGTTCCATTATCTGGAGTAACAATGTATTGATTCTTCGCCGTTTTAGCTACCACACTCTTTCGTTTGGATCCAACACCTGGATCGACGACCGAAACAAAAGTTGTCCCTTCTGGCCAGTAGTCTATCGTCTGAAAGAGGCGGTAACTTCCTTCAAAGATATTGTAAGGGGTAATGTCATGGGTCAAGTGATGAATCTTAAGGGTGGGTGATTCCTCTAAAGCAACCCCGATCATAGCAGAGACAGCCCCATCCACCAGACCGAAGTCTGACTGAAGAACTAGTAAATTATTGTGCATATTTTTTCTCCATCATGTCATTTTCTATCTAGCTTTTGATAGACCAACTGTCCCAGAAGATAACCTAGTAGAGCTCCAAGAAGAAGGGTCAATAAAAACCAGCTCACCGTCTCCATATTTGACGGTACCATAACGCGTTCAATATAATCCATCGACTTCCCACGGGCTAGTAAAGAAGCACGGTAACTAGCTGGTTGGATCCACATCATGAGAATGGGGCCTGTCGTCGTAAAGGAAAAGAAGAGGAAGGAAAGCGCATTGCCTAACTTCGACTGGTAGTGGCCACGAGCTGCGACCAATTCAGCCAAAAGCCCCCCAACAAGAGCAGGAAGAAAGGCTCCAGCTCCATGACGAGTGAAAAGGAAAAAAGCACCAATCACAAGAGCAACTACTTGAATAGCTCCTGTCCGTTGAATTTTCTCAACATAGACGCGATAGATTCCTCCACCAACTAGGGCAGAGAAGGCTGGAGCATAAAACATATTCCCTCGATGGTCAACCAGACTTCCAAGCAGGACGCCTAAACCAATGGCAAGAAAATACAAGCCTGCAAAGGCTGCAACCTGCTTAAATTGATGTTTCTGTATCATGTTCATATACCTAACCCATCCTTACCGGTGACTAATTTTCTTGGTCAAGAAATCACCGATAAACTGAATAAAGAAGATCAAAAGCAGAATCAAGAAGGTTGCTAGCAAGGTGACATCATTATTAAAGCGTTGGTAACCATAGGAAATAGCCACGTTTCCGAGACCACCGGCTCCAATCGCACCCGCCATGGCTGTTTCACCAACCAAGGAAATAAGAGTAACAGTTGTGACACGAATCAAATCTGGAAGACCTTCACGAAGATAGACACCTACAATATCCCAGAAGGTCGCTCCACTTGCCTGTGCTGCTTCAATCACACCTCGGTCAAGCTCAGATAAAACGACTTGAACTTGGCGGGCAAAGAAAGGAAAGACGGCTAAGGATAGGGGAACTAAGGCTGCTGTAGGACCGATCCCAGTTCCGACAATCATACGAGTGAAGGGATTGATCAAGGCTAGCAAGATGATAAATGGAATGGCACGGAAGATGGAAGTGATTTTATCCAAGATATGGAAAACCAATTTATTCTCGATAATCCCGCCTGGTGCTGTCAAGACTAATAATAAGCCTGCAATGAGTCCCAACAAACCACCAATCACAAAAGAGATAAAGGTCATGTAAAGGGTCAGATAAATCGCTGTTCCCCATCCAGCTTGGCCACTCCAGCCCATACGGTAAACATTTGGTAGATAGGTTTGAATAAAGTCAATCATGCATTACTCCCTTCTTTTAAGACACGAACAGAAACACCTGCCGCTTGTAAATCCCGTTGGGCAGCAGATAGATTCGCTGCTTCTCCAGTCAGGATAACAACCAACTCTCCAACAGGGGTATGATCCAAAATTTCAATATTCCCGTGTAGAATATTTGCAGACACTTGGTACTGTTTATAAATATCGTTGATAATCGCCGTGTCTGTCACCGAACCAGAATATTTCAAATGGGCCAAAACAGAATCCGCTGGCAATTGCTTAACAATTTGTTGCTGGTTGATTTTCACCATAGCTTCATCGATTCCTGTTGCTGTTGTGATGAAGTCTTGCGTTAATTCATTCTTAGGATTTGAGAAGATATCTAAAACAGAACCTTCTTCAATCAATTCACCATTTTGCATAACAGCAACCCGATTGGCAATGTCTTTGACAATTTGCATTTCGTGGGTAATCAAGACCACTGTCAAGCCCAACTTCTGATTCAGCTCTTGCAGAAGAGCAAGGATTTGTTTGGTCGTTTTTGGATCTAGGGCAGATGTTGATTCGTCAGAAATCAAAATCTTTGGATCGTTGGCGAGCGCACGCGCAATCGCCACCCGTTGTTTTTGACCACCTGACAACTGAGCAGGATAGTTGTCCGCCCGATCTGACAGTCCTACTAGTTCCAACAACTTAGCTACTTTTTCAGCCTTTTGCTCTTTAGACAAATTTGAATGCTTAAGGGCAAAGGCCACATTTTCAGCAGCGGTCATTTGGGCCATTAGATTGAAGTGTTGGAAAATCATACCAATGTCTCGGCGTTTTTGGCGTAAAGCCGCAGCATTCAAGGTCACCTGATCTTGATAGATGACATCACCATCTACGGTGATAGTACCTGCTGACGGTACTTGCAAGAGATTGATGACCCGTACAAGCGTTGATTTCCCTGCACCAGAATATCCAACAATCCCGTAAATATCCCCTTCATTGATATGAATGGTCACATCCTTCACGGCTGCAATTTCACGTTTTTTCTGATGAAAGGTAACATCGATATGGTCCAGTTTGATAATTTCTTTACTCATAACTTGTGATTAACTCCTTAATTAATTCAATATGGGTATAGTAGTCTGCAATTTTCACATTTTCATCCCCACCATGATCTCGACTATTGGCATTTCCGATACCAAAGGCAGCCATTGGAACTTGCAAGGCCTCAAAGACCGTATGCATGGGACCAGTGCCTGCAGTTGTCGGAAGAACACAGACCCCTTCTGGATAAAAGCGTTTGGCCAGATCAATCACATTGAGAATGGACGGCGCACTCATATCACTCCGATAGCTCATTTCCCCTAGTGTGAAAACAAGTTCAATCTTCTCAAAGCCATTCTGATCCAATTGTTTACGAATCAACTCCAAGACTTGTTTAGGCTCCAAGCCTGGCACCAACCGAACTTCCATCTTGGCTCGAGCTTCTGCAGGGAGAATCGTCTTGACTCCTTGTCCCTGATACCCTGTTCCCAAGCCTTCAATGTTCATAGCTGGCTCAAAATAAAAACGTTTTAAAAACTCAATTCGTTCTTCTTTCAAGATAGGCAATTGGAGATTGTAGATTTCTGTCACATCGTCCGCCGTTTTATTAGCATAACGATCAATCAGGGCCAGTTCCCGCTCGTTAGGCTCCTCAATCAAGTCGTAGAGTCCATCCACCAAGATGCGACCGTCTTTATCTCGAAGACTGGACAAACCATTGAGCAGATACCAAGATGCTGATTCCACCACTCCACCATAGCTGGAATGGATATCCACATCTGCACTTTTGACCACCATGTCAAAGGTAACAATCCCCTTGTTGCCACCGGAGATTTCCAGTTCCCCTTGTTGGTTACGAGTCCCTTGTTCCCAGACTAAGAGATCTGCCCCACGCAAGTGTTTTTTGTGTTTGGCTAGATACTTATCCAGGTCGGTCGAAGCAGATTCTTCTGCTCCTTCGATGATAAAGGTAATGTTGACTGGCAGGTCGCCATTCTCACGGATATATTTGCGAATAGCCGTTAACCGTGCTGTAATATGCCCCTTGTCATCATCTACCCCTCGACCATACATGGTCCCGTAATGGACCGACAGCGTAAAGGGATCACTTGTCCAAGGTTGGTCGCCATCTGCTGGAACAGTATCGTAATGGTTGTAGAAAATGATGGTCTTGGCATCCGGATTGGGTGAAACAAATTTAGCAATGACAAATGGCGCTGTGTAACTGTCATCCACAGTTACCTTAGCTCCTGCAGCTGTGAAAATTTCTCCCAAATAGGTCGCTACTTCCTTTAAGCCAATCTGCTGGGCAAAAATGGAGCGTTTGGAAATGAGGGTCCTCAGGACTTCAAAATAATGTTGAGCCACCTCATCATTTTCAAATTTGCGTATTTGTTCTGTCTCTCTTGGATTGGACATCATTTCCTCCTACTATACACGATAAGAGGTAGAGAAAACCTTCTCCACCTCTCTATTCATCCTATCAATTACCAAATTGGTTGGTCCATACCGTCTGAAGATTCTTCGATGACTTTCTTCACGTTGTCAGTATGGTAGGCTTTAATAATGGCTTCGATTGCTTTTGCTTTATCAGATGATTTCCAATCTTTCTTAGCTGCAATCAAGTTGTACCATTGTTTAGAGTTGCTGTTTGCTTTTTCTACAAAGAGAGCTTTCTTGTAATCAATACCTGCTTCACGAACAAAGGTGTTATTGATGATTGCTGCATCAACTGATGGAAGTGAAGAAGCTGTTTGAGAAGCGTCCAACTCAGAAATTGTCAAGTTCTTTGGATTGTCTTTGATGTTGCTGATGGTAGCCAATTCCCCATCTTTTGTATCCAACTTGATCAAACCAGCTGATTCCAATACATACAAAGCACGGCTTTCGTTTGTTGGGTCATTTGGTACTGCAATGGTTCCTTTTTCAGGAATGTCTTTCACATCAGTGTATTTGTTCTTCCCATCTTTAGTACCAGAGTAAAGACGGATTGGCGCAATGTAAGTATCTGCTACAGAAACTAGGTCTGCGCTGTTTTCTTTGTTCCAGTTTTCAAGGTAGTTGTAATGTTGGAAAGCGTTGATATCCACATCTCCATCACGAACAGCTTGGTTTGGTTGTGAGTAGTCTGTAAACTGAGTGAATTCCAATTTGATGTTTGCTTTTGCATCATCTAAGTTCTTTTGCACTTCTTCCCAACGTGCTTCTTCTGTATCACTTAAGTTCATCACCCCAACTTTAACAGTTGTCACACCATCTTTATCAGATGATTTTGAAGAGTTTGATGAGTTTGAAGAACCGCATGCTGCTAAGGCAAAGGTTGCAACGGTAGCAAGAGCTGCTACACCAAAAAGTTTTGTTAATTTCATTTTCTTTCTCCTTATGATGTTTTTAAATAACCTTATTTAATATCAGAAGCTTCTGGAAGGAAGGTTCCACCAAAGTACTTCTTAGACAATTTTTCCAGTGTCCCATCTTCGTACAACTCTTTGATCCGTTTGTTGACGAAGGTTTCCAATTCTTTTTCACCTTTGGCAAGGATTGGGTATACGTATGGTTGTTGATCGCTTGGAAGTTCAATCACTTCCAAATTATCCAACCCTTGGTCCTTGATTAAGGCTTCAACTGTCAAACGTTCAAAAATCTTATAATCTGAACGGCCATCGCTCAAATTAGCAAGAATAGATTGAATCGTTCCATCTGTATATTTGAGCTCAGTTGGATTATCCTTGTGCTCTTCATTGTATGCTTCCAATTGTTTCGCTGTAGAAGTTCCTTGGATGACCTCTGTAGACTTGCCACCGATATCATCCAGTGACTTGATCCCTGAATCTTTGCGAACCACTAAGACCACTGGGTTCTTTGCGTATGGATTTGGGTACAAGTATTTTTCCGCACGTTTTTTATCGTAGCTAAGGTTGCTGACACCGATTTGGTAACGATCACCATCTAAGCCAGCAAAGATAGAAGACCACTCTGTCTTATTAAAGTTGACTTCATACTTATCTGAACCTTTGAAGATTTCACGCATGACTTCGATTTCATAACCAGTCAATTCCCCGTCCTTATCATAGGTGAAGGGTTTGGTTGTTCCAACTGTTGCAACTTCAATGGTCCGTTTTCCACTTGATTTACTTGACGACTTGGATGAGCAGGCTACCAAAGTCCCAACTGCTGCTAAGCCCACAAGGCTCAAACCAACATATTTGATGAATTTATTCAATTTCATTTGTTCTCCTTTTTCACTAAAATTGTTTATTCCTCTTTAAAAAAACAGCTTTTTCCATCATATCAAAATTCCTGACTCTTGGGTATTATATTTTCTTTATGGCGGTGATAGGTTTTATCTATCACGTCTCATTTGGTTGAAAATTTTTCCAGTAAAGCGAGGGCATTTTCAACATAATATGGAACTGATACTGCAAAAGCAGCATCATCTATGACCATGCTATCATGGTGGAGATCCGGTGCATCCGCTGCACCATTCGATCCGATAAAAGCAAAGACTCCTGGGATTTTCTCTTGATAGAAGGCAAAATCTTCACCCGCTGTCGATGGCTGGGCCTCGACAACTTCTGCAAAAGACTTGGACCAGCGAATGACTTTTTTAGCCAGGGCCTTATCATTATGGGTAACTGGTGGTGTCTTGCCCCAATCAAACTGGACCATGACTCCCGTGCTGTTAGAGATCTGTTCGATAACACGAATGAAATCCGCCTTGAGGCGTCTCTGGAGATCCGGATTAAAGGTTCGAATGGTTCCTTCAAAGTAACCAGACTTGGGAAGAACATTCCAGGTTGAACCAGCTTCGATATGGGTCACCGATAGGACAGCTGTCTCAAATGGCGAAACCGTACGCGAGACCAAGGTCTGCAATTGCTGGACCATACTAGTGATTGCTACAACCGTATCCAAACCGAGATCCGGTCGAGCCGCATGACTGCTCACCCCAGTGACAGTCACCTTGAACTTTTCAACTCCCGCCATCATGGCGCCTGGACGCAGGGCCAACTGACCCGCAGGCAATGACGGCATGTTGTGAAATCCAAGGATAGCCTGTACATCCTCTAGGAGCCCGGTCGCTAATACCGCAGATGCTCCTTCAGAAGTCTCCTCAGCCGGCTGAAAAATCAACCGAACCGTTCCATTTAAGTCTGTTTCCATACCTTTTAGGACTTCTGCAGCCCCTAATAGGCTGACCTGATGGAAATCATGGCCACAGGCATGCATGATACCAGGGTTTTGACTTTGGTAGTCGAGACCTGTGTTCTCCTGAATTGGAAGGGCATCAATATCTGCGCGAAGGGCAATAACTGGTTTACCGCTTCCGATTTCAGCAATCAGACCGGTCTTTAATCCACTGTTTAAAATGCGTACACCTAGCTTTTCCAAATAGGCTTTGAGATAAGCTGTAGTTTGGTATTCTTGTCCAGATAACTCTGGATGCTGATGCACATAATGCCGAATGGGCACTAGATGTTCATAGGAAAATGATACCATTTCTCGTCCCCTTTCTAGCATAGTTCTATTCTATCACTGCCTCCCCTATTCGTCTAATTCCTATTTTTTTCTCTCAGTTATAGCCAGGGACTATATCATTATTTTTGTGTCCTCTGCTTTCCTTCCTAAAAATGCCAAACCTCAAGAAAAAAACCTTTGAAGAAATTATCTTCAAAGGTCTATTTCTATTAGAATCCATCTACGTTAGTGTAGATCTTTTGCACGTCCTCATCATCTTCAAGAACGCTGTAAAGTTTTTCAAATGTTTCCAAATCTTCACCTGATAACTCAACTTCTGATTGAGGAATCATTTCCAATTCGGTTACTTGGAATTCTTCGATACCAGATTCACGCAAAGCAACGATCGCTTTGTGAAGGTCAGTTGGAGCAGTGTAAACAGTAATTGTTCCTTCTTCTGCTTCAACATCATCTACATCCACATCTGCTTCCAATAAAAGCTCAAAGATGGCATCCGCATCATCACCCGCAAAGACGATGACCCCCTTGTTGTCAAAGAGGTAAGATACAGAACCAGAAGCTCCCATGTTTCCACCGTTTTTACCGAAGGCAGCCCGGACATTCGCAGCTGTACGGTTAACATTTGATGTCAAGGTATCAACGATCAACATGGAACCATTTGGTCCAAATCCTTCGTAACGTCCTTCTGTAAAGGTTTCGTCTGTATTCCCTTTTGCCTTATCGATCGCTTTATCAATTACGTGTTTTGGCACTTGCGCTTGTTTAGCACGGTCGATAACGAATTTCAAAGCAGTATTCAATTCTGGATCTGGCTCACCTTTTTTAGCGGCTACATAGATTTCTACTCCGAATTTCGCATATACTTTTGAGTTAGCGCCATCTTTGGCAGTTTTCTTTGCCACAATATTGGCCCATTTACGTCCCATTGGAGGTTCTCCTTTTAATAGTTTACATTTTAATCTTCATTATTATAACACAGTAACCATGAAAAATCACTAAGAAAAATAGTAGAATTCGTTCTCTTCTATATCTTTTCTTTAACAGAAAAGAAGATGTTTACTTGTAGATCCTAATCTTACATTTCCTATTGACTGGTATCTTATGAACTTTGCCTTTGGAAATAGCGAAGCTCAACATAGCAACTTATTGTTCATTCTTCTCGTCAGTGATAGTTGGAATGTCTTCCTTTTCAACCAAGTTCCAGTCTGAGTATGTCGTTTCACTCTTGATCGTCAGTAATCCTTTATTACTTAAAGTAGATACTGTCATCTTGAATTCTTTAAGGAATTTAGTTTTTTTGTCAATCTTTACGATCAAATCATTCTTGTATTTTGAATCAGGGAATTGTGATAAGTTAAACTGGAACTCGTCTTCATAAATGCTTATTAAGTCAGCATCCTTATTTTTCAACTTGAAGACATAAGCGTCATCCGTTTCTTCTAGAGCTAAATCTTCTGTTAGTTCATTCAAACCCTTTAAGAGCTGGAAATAATCCGGGTTAACAATATATTTACCGTCTTTTCCATAAATCTCCTTATCCCATTCCCCACTTTTATTATAACGGGTATACATTGGAGTCATTTCACCACCCGGCATCAAGAGTTCTTTAAAATTTTCTTCTCCATTCTCCAAAGTCTTAACACTAATGTATGCCATCTCTACTTCTTGCTTTTCAGTCTTATAGATAACTTGTGAAGTCATTTTTTGTTTTTTTTGAATAGTTTCTTCTTTTGTATTTAATGAACCACTTATATCCGTTTTCTGACGAACACTAGTCATTTTTTTATTAGTGGTCTCGATTTCTTCTAAAAGACTTGTTATATCCTCGGTTTTACGTGAACTTTGACTTGTTTTTTTCTGAGCACTATTTCCTTGATGGTTAATGCTCGAGCAAGCACCTAGGCCGAGGGCAATTATAGCCAAGAGGGAAAGTAAGATTGATTTTTTCGTTCTCATAAAAGAAGATTCCTTTTTCTGTTTTTATATGCTTCTACTTCTATCTTTTTAGTTTAGATAAAAGTTTTCTTTACAAAACAATCACTGGGACGCGTCCAAAATTTTGTTCCTTAAGTGCAGGATGGCCTAGTTGATACACCTGATCAGCTTGTTGGGTCAAAGCATCCCAAGGTTCCTTACCGATTCGGGTCACGATTTCTACTGATTTTTTCAAGCCTTTGAGATGAGCTTGTCCCTTTGCGGAAAAACCTAAGACACGAATGGCGTCGGGAAGAGCCTGATCCATCGCCCCTACCAAGATGTAGGTAAAGATGCGGCGCACGCGCGCTTTGGTATAGCGCTTGGTTGCGACTTTCTCAACTAAGTCCTCCACAGAGCTAGCACTTCGAACGGCCTCCTTTATCCGGTTGGCCAGTTCCTCATTGACCTGAAAGATCTGTGTCAGATCTGGATGGGTTAGGATTTGATAACGGAGCAGTTGGTCATAATCCTCCCAAGATACCTGTGGAGCCGACTGAAAGAGTTGACTATTGGGCATGAATTTAGCGACAAAGTCCTGATCTTCCTTGTGTAGGCGTAGACTAGTCGCAGAAGCATAGGCCACTTCTTTTTCTTCTGAATGGTAGCCTGCTCCCTGGCGCTGGACGGACTTGAGCGCAATTCCCTTCCCAGCACAAGCCTTGGCATAGGCCAAACCCAGGATATGATTGGGAGTCTCTCCTGTGAACTCCACTCCAGCAAAGGTTTCCCACATTTTTTGGGTCTTTTGTGGATAGGATAAATCGTCAGGAAGGCTTCGCAAGAAAGCTTCCATTTCCGCCTCATTCTCCGAGTAGACTGTCGCAATCGCTTGGTAATCTATGACTTCTTCTGTCCCAAAGGCCAATTGGTCGATTCCTAGACGGGATAAGATTTCTACCGCTCCCTTGGCAAAATGATCCGCCGATTGAACAGCCACGAGAAAGGGGAGCTCGACCACCAGGTCTGCTCCATTTTCCAAAGCCATCTGAGCCCGTGTCCACTTGTCTACAATGGCAGGCTCGCCACGTTGAACAAAATTTCCAGACATGGCGACGATTTTCACCCCTTCTGCCTGTTCCAGCAGGTACTTGTGTCCATTGTGAAAGGGATTAAATTCAGCAATAATACCTGTAACTATCATGCCGTCCTACTTCTGCGCTACGAAGAACCAACGTTTGCTGGTCTTTGTTGGCTCCTTATCTTCAAAGTCTGCGTACAATTTGAAAGATTTAAAGCCAGCCTGCTCCAATAAGATGTCATAGGTTAAAACTTCATAGGTGCGTTCCTCATGAACTTCATCGTGCCGACTAAAGGAGCCATCTTCTTCTTGGACAAAAAAGGTCAGCTCATGGACGATGGAGTGGGGGGCTTCATCCTCATAGGTATCCCAGAGCATTGCAAAATCTTCCGCATTTTCGTGGTAAGAATAGCCTGGGAAGACCTCATCTGTCTGGTAGGTCGAATGGACATCAAAGATAAAGACTCCGTCCTCATTGAGGGCATTATAGACTTCTCTGAAGACATCCCCTACTTCTACCTCGTCCTGCATATAGCAGATAGAATCCGAGTAGCAGGTCACGAAATCATAAGTGCCTGCTTGCGACAGGTCCAGCATATTGCCCTCGATAAAATCAATCTTCTGCTTAGCTGAAACAGCTCTTTTTTCAGCAATTTTCAGCATGTCAGCACTCAGGTCTAACCCTGTCACATCAAATCCAGCTTGAGAAAAGCGAACAGACTGAATCCCTGTCCCACAAGCTAATTCCAGTAATTTTTTCTTATCTTTTGTCTTTGGGAGATGGCGGAGTGAAAAATCCGTCCACAAATCATACAGACTGTCATCCATGACCGTATCATAGACCGCCGCAAAGGTTTCATAAGTCGCCATAAATCGAGATACAAAGAGCGTTAAAAGCAAAGAGAAAATAGGAAACTTTCTGCGTATCGTCAGATACAAAGGAAGTTACTCTTTTTCTCACAGCTTTTAGCTCGTGTTCAGTTAGAAACCTAACCAAGCACAAGGCTCCATCCTTTCTTTCCATAGAATTTTCAATTTAACCAACAAAACTCAGTTGCTACCAACTGAGTTTACCTGCTTATGCTAGGGCTGCTGAAAGATCGACAGCACTTGCTTCGTGCCATAGCTTTTCTAGGTTATAGTGGGCACGCATTTCTTCTGAGAAGACATGAACCACTACACCACCTAAGTCAAGGAGGACCCAACCTCCAGCTGAGTCACCCTCGACGTGGCTGGCATTGCCACCAGCTTCAACGACTTTCTCACGAATATTCTCTGCGATCGCTTCCAACTGACGGCTATTCATAGAGCTTGCGATGACAAAGTAATCTGTCACACTGGTTAAGCTTTGAACATCCAAAGCCACAATGTCTTCTGCACGTTTTTCATCGGCAGCTTTAACAACAAGTTCAAGTAATTCTTTTTCTTTCATTTAGTCCTCTTTCCTTAAAAAATTGATTTGTAATCTAAGACATCCGCAAAACGTTCTGCCCAAATATTTTCATAAAATTCATTAAGCGTTTCTGCCGGAATATCCTCTCCATCAAAGGTTGTGACAGCTCCTTCTGGAATGACCAGCTTGTAGCCGTATTCAAACCCCACTTTGACGGATGTATCGACACAATATTCTGTCTGCATGCCACACAGGACCAGTTGTTGAATTCCTTGTTGATCCAAGTATTCTTTTAATCCTGTCTCCTTAAACATGCTATTGTATCGCTTCTGAAATACCTTTTCATTCTCCTGTCTTTTCAACAGAGGAGATAATTGCCAATCTTCCGAGGTTAAAGCCTCTGGCGTTTCAATATGCTGCATGTAGATGATTTCAATCTGCTGTTTTCTAGCCTGATCTTGCAAATAAGCGATCTTCTCTAGGAGCTTTTCTGTCTCAAAACTTGTTTCCACTAAGATATTTTGTACATCAATAATGATAAAAGCTGTTTTCAATCACTGCTCCTCTTTCAAATACTTCACAAATGCGTTATAGGTTTCAAGGGTTTGGGGATAAATGGGCAATCCTTGGTGGGCCAGGTGTTCGACTGTGCGAGCCGTCTCATAGGCCACGGCACGATCCAAGGAGACTTGGGCGATGTCACGTGCTTGCTCTACCCCCGGAAAGGCCCGGTTGTGTTCAATATAATCTGCCACATAGACAATCTTATCTAAGGTTGACATCTGTCCACTCCCCACGGTGTGAATCTCAATACTACGAAGAATGGCTGGATCTGTCAGTCCGAGATCTTCCTGAATCTTATAAATGCCGACCATTCCATGCCAGACGTTATTGCCCCAGTTTTTTAATTCTGGATCAAGACTATAGCGATCAATCAAGTCTAGAAATTCCTGATCCGATAATTTCTTGGCATAGTCATGCAAGAGACCTGCTAGTCCAGCCTGTTCTTCATCTGCTTCATAGCGTTTGGCCAAGTCACGCGCAGCTTTCTCAACCCCTAAACAGTGGGTTAGGCGTTTTTCTGGCAAGATTTGACCCATTTTTTCAAGCAAGACTTCACGAGAAAAGCCGAGATAGTTTTCATAGGTCATTGATACAAACCTTCTTTCTTGATGTAGTCCAAGACTGGCTTTGGCAACATAAAATTCGGCGTCCGACCTTGGGCGATAAACTCTCGCACCATGCTAGAAGAGATGTCCATAAGAGGAACATCGACCCAAATCACAGGATAGGAGGTTCCTGCCTTGTAACGGGGACGTTGAACACCGACAAACTGCACCATCTCCACTAATTCGTCAATCCGATACCATTTTAGCAGGTAGTCCACCATATCCGCTCCAATGATGAAGTAATAGTCTGTATCTGGGTCTCGCTCATTGAGCAACTTCATCGTATCGTAGGTATAAGAGATCCCTTTACGCTCTAGTTCAATCGTCTCGATTCCTAGCCCTTCAATACCCTCAATGGCTAGTTCCAGCATTTTCAAGCGATGGCCTTCATCAATGGTTTCTTTTTTATCCACATGCGGAGGCTCATATTCTGGCATGAGAAGGACCTTGTCCAAACCTAATTGCTGGCGGACTTGGTCAGCAACTACAAGATGGGCATTATGGACGGGATTGAAATTCCCTCCGAGGATTCCCACTTGTTTGCGTTTCTTATCTTTAATCTCTGGCTCTAACTCCACCTTGGTAAAGGGGGTTAATAGTTCAATGGCCATATACTTGCTCTCCTGTGTCTCTTAGATTTCTTTTACTTTGACTGAAATCTTCCGGTTTTCTTTTTTGCTTGATTGCTTGTATAAGATAAGGATGCGTCCAATTTTTTGAACCGTATCCACACCAATTTCTTCTTCCAAGATTTCCGCTACTTCATGGATATTCTCATCCGTATTTTGAAGGAGGGTCACCTTGATCAGTTCGCGCGCATCTAGCGCTTGGCGCACACTGGTTTTGATTTGGTCATTGAGCCCGTTTTTCCCGATTTGGATAATGGGTTTGAGGCTGTGGGCTTGGCTGTTGAGGAAAGCCCGTTGTTTAGATGTTAATGTCATGCTTTTTCAATATTTCTTTTTTGATACTTTTCTGATGTGGTGGCGGTCGTCAGCGACCTCCTAGCGGAGTTCCATGACTTAAATTTGAGCCTAAAGTCTTAAATTTTCCGCGCCTAAGTAGTAAAATATCTACTTAGGCTTTCACCACAACGAAAAGTATCCTTTCTAGGCTCGTTGCACTCGCCCAGTCTATAAAGAAACTATTTCCTTTCAAATTTTTAAATAATAGCTTTGCGGGTGACGACGGCAACGCCTTCTGGTGCCCAGACGGCTACTTTGGCTTCCCCATTGACGCGGATCCAGCCGAGTCCAGAGATGACGAGGTCTGTCTTGTCCTTGATGGTAAACTCATGAGAAACCAAGGGTGGGAACTCTTCTTTTTCTTTGCTATTAGGTGGAGTTAGCAAGCCACCAACATGCTTGTCATAAAAAGCGGTCGCTCCTTCTAGCTTGGTTCGATGAAGCTTGAGTTCGTTATCAAAGAAGGCAGTAAAACCTTGCTTTTCCCCCTTGATAAAGTCAAAGCGTCCCAAGCCACCCAAGAAGAGAGTCTGCTCTGGATTGAGCTGATAAGTCTTGGGTTTGATTTCCTTTTTAGGGCTGACATACTTGAGGTTTTTCGCAGTCAAGTAGTGAGCCATCTGGTGGCGATGAATAATCCCCGGTGTATCGTAGATGTAGGATCCATCGTCCAATGGGATTTCAATCTTGTCCAGTGTCGTTCCTGGGAAGCGAGAGGTCGTGATGATATCCTTGTCACCAGTGATTTCCTGGATAATCGCATTGATGAGGGTCGATTTCCCTACATTGGTTACCCCCACCACATAGACATCACGACCCTTACGGTACTGTTCAATCTTTTCCATCAAATCCTTGATGGCACTCTTGTTTTGGGCAGAGGTGAGGACCACATCGACAGGACGCATGCCTTCTTCGTGGGCCCGCTCCATCAACCAATGCGTCACTTTGCTATCCTTGACAGACTTGGGCAAGATGTCTTTTTTATTTCCGACTAAAAGGACATCATTACCTGCTACAAAGCGCGGTAAGCCAGGAATGACAGAGCCATTAAAGTCAAAAATATCGACTACATTGACCACGAGAGCATCACTATCTCCTACTTCGTGAAGGAGTTTTAGGAAATCATCATCTGTCAGATGCACATCTGTGATTTCATTGTAGTGACGTAGACGGAAACAGCGTTGGCAATAGACTTCGCCTGTTTCCAAGCCCTTTTCAAGAGCTGATTGGGGAGTATAGCCTATCCCCTCTTTGTTTTCTGTCTGAATGGGCGCTCCACAGCCAATACAGAATAATTCTTCCATTCTTAAATTCCTTTTTTGTATACAATCGGACCATATTTTTCGGCCATTTGCTTCATGACACGGCGTTCACGCGCCCGGTTGATCTGGGTCTTGATGGAGTCATGCTCAACCAAAGGCTTGACCAAAATCGAGCGAATGCCTGCACGATGGGCAGCCCGGATATCCGTCATCAGTTGATCCCCGACCATGACCACTTCATTTTTCTCATAGTGGAAACGTTTGAGGGCACGATCAATCCCAAAGGTAAAGGGCTTGAGCGACCAGGCTTCATAGTCAATATCAAATTTTTCTACCGCACGCTTGACCCGTTTGGGACTATTATTGGACACCACGATAACCCGAATCCCGCCATCACGAAGGTCGTGCAACCACTGGCGCATCTCAGGAGTCCCATCCGGATTATTCCAAGCAATCAAGGTATTATCCAAATCCACAAGGACCGCCTTAATGCCTTGTTTTTTCAAGTCTGCAACGGTGAGATCATAGGCTGCTTCCACCGCAAAATCTGGTTTGTAATTTTCGATTGACACGTTTTTCTCCATTTTTTATATTCTCTTCATTGTAGCATAAATAGACGTATTTTGCACTTGCTTCGTTGTCTCCCCTTTGTAAGAGGACCCATTCTATCTCTTTGATATTCCCTAAAATAGACAAAATCGTTACAAAGTTCCAAAAACGTGGTATAGTAGAAGAAAAAAAATACGCGGAAGAGTTATGATAACAAAAGAAAAAAAATTGAGGGAGGTCTCCCCTCTCCTACAAAAAATCATCAATTGGTCCTCCATCATTGGAGCCCTGGCAACCCTTGCTTTCTGTATCTGGGCCTACTTTGCTGGCATTCTCCAATCCAAAGAAACTTTGTCGGCTTTTATTCTCCAAGCAGGTATCTTCGGGCCACCTCTCTTTATCTTTCTTCAGATCCTTCAAACAGTGGTGCCTATTATCCCCGGTGCCTTAACATCTGTCGCTGGTGTCTTTATCTATGGCCACATCATTGGGACCATCTACAACTACATCGGAATTGTCATTGGCTGTGCCATCATCTTCCATCTCGCGAGAATGTACGGGCCTAAATTTGTCCAGTCTATGGTCAGCCAGAAGACTTACGACAAGTATATTAACTGGCTCAACGAAGGCAAGCGGTTTGATCGTTTCTTCATCTTCATGATGATCTGGCCTATCAGTCCAGCGGACTTTCTCTGCATGCTAGCTGGATTAACCAATATGACCTTTAAGCGCTACATGACCATTATTATTCTCTGTAAACCGATTACTCTGGTCATCTACACTTATGGTCTCACCTATATCATCGACTATTTCTGGCAAATGATTTAAAAAAGATGTTGGGAAAACACCCAGCATCTTTTTTTATAGAATTCCTTTTTCTTTTTGAATAATGAAGTCCTTTAGAGTGATCAGGAGGACCGCTAACAGAATCATGCCCATACCCAAGAAGTCAATCATAAAGAAATGCTCCTTCATAATGATAAAGGCAAAGAAAACTGCCGAAATTGGCTCAATAGAGGCTAATAAGCTTCCCTTTACAGCTCCGACCAAAGAGGTCCCTTTAAGAAAGGCTGTGTAGGCAAAAATCGTTCCAATAACAACCAAACCAAAAAGAGCCATCAAGGTATCCAGTCTGTAGTTTCCAGAAAAAGAAAGAAGACCACTAAAAGGAATCATCAGAATTCCTGGAATGACCATCCCAACTCCAATCACCAGCATACTTCCCCATTTTTTAATTAAATTAAGAGGAAGGACAATATACAGAGCATAAGCAAAGGCTGAAACCACTCCCCAAGCCAGACCTTTAGGATTAATGGCCAGTTGGTTGACTTGACCGTGTGTTGCAATTAAGAAAGTGCCACCAATCGCTAACAGCATGGAAGCTACTTCCGCAAGAGTAGGAGCTACTCTATCCTTGATACAGGTATAGGATAAAATCCCCACTGGACAGAGATACTGCAAAACGGTGGCAGTCCCAGCATTGGTTTCTGCAATCGCCTCTAAATAGGTCAATTGAGTTAGTAACAATCCTAAAAATGAAAAAACGAGAAGGGGAAGGTAGGAAGATTTATCTTTAGCAAAGGCTAATACCTTCTCTTTATCCGCTACGTAAGATAATATAATAAGGACAATGCCTGAAAAAAGTAGACGAAAATTAGTTAACCCTATAGCTGAAAAACCATGTGCCATCAAATATTGCCCGCTAACACCAGAAAGCCCCCAAGCAATTCCAGCAATCACAGTCATCAAGGTTCCTTTGAAAGATGTAGACATGTTGCCTCCACAAATATTATTTACATCCTAATTGTAACATAAAAACCAGCCCAAATGGACTGGTTTTATTCATAAAATATACTAATTTACGGCTCAACCAAAATCTTGATTTGCGATTTATCTTGCGTTAATTCGATAAAGCCATCTTGAACAATATTTTCCAATTTGATTTTCTTAGTAACTAATTTCTCAGCAGAGAAGTAGCCTTGTTCCATCAATTCCAATACTTTAGGGAAGATGTGGCGATAAGCGATAATCCCTTTAAGAGTCTTTTCTTGAATGGCGAATTCATTTGGATTGATGCTCGCTTCGCGTTCCCAAATAGAAACAACCATACACTCACCAGCCTTATGAACTGCTGCAAGAGCTTGTCCAAGAACAACAGGAACCCCTGTTACTTCATAAGACACATCCGCTCCACCATCCGTCAAGCGATGAATGGCTTCAACGATTGATTCACCTTCTTCTGGACGAACTACAATGGCACCTAGCTCTTCTGCTTTTGCTTGACGTTCAGGAGACAATTCAACTGCATAGATTTTTGATGCTCCTGCTGCACGAAGGGCTTCAACAATCAAAAGACCGATTGGACCCAAGCCAAAGATAACGGCTGTATCCCCAGTTTTCAATGCAGATTGACGAACGGCATAAACAGCAACAGCTGCAGGTTCTGTAAGAGCCGCTTGCTCGTAGCTCAAGCTATCTGGAATCACATGCACAAGATCACCATCAAGCACACAATACTTCGCAAAACCACCATCTGCTGCTAAACCAACAAAGTTCAAGTTTGGATCAAGGTTGTAGTCACCGATTAGGTTATGTTTTGCCAAAATTGGTTCAATCGTCACACGATCCCCAACTTTGACACGAGTCACATCGCTTCCAACCTCAACAATTTCTCCAGCAAACTCGTGACCAAGGGTAACGGGTGCTTTTTGACCAGAATAAACATGCTCTTCTGTTGGAATGAAGATTGGCCCATCCAAGTATTCATGCAAGTCTGTTCCACAGATTCCCGTGAATTTGACCGCAACCTTTACTTGATGAGGTTCTACTTTAGGGACTTCCACTTCCTCGATACGAACGTCCTTCTTGCCATGCCAGCGAGCAGCTTTCATTGTTTCCATATGTTTCTCCTATTTTTCCATGAATTGCAATTCCCTTTCAGGAAACCCGACAACTATATTGTAAGCCTTTTCACAAACTTTGTCAAGAAGAAACAGACGGTTAATATCTTAATTATCAATCCGAGATGACTCTAATTTCCAACCGACAATCCAGCCCAGAACAAGAAGATAATTTTCAAAAGCTCCAATAACATTTACTGGCAAATGATAGTTGAGATAAGCAAATAAATGATTGGTCCCAATCCCAAGCCCACCAATGATCAAGGCCAATAGTACCGTTCGAAGATAGAACCAATCATATTTGAGATTGACAGCAATGAGAATCACAAGAACTGCCACATTCCAAATCCCAATCTCCCGCTGCCAACCGACAGAAACACCATATCCCGAATGACTTCCCATATAGGATGGAAAGAAGAGCTGAAAAATAATGGCTCCAGACATGGCGATGATAACTAGGACAAATAAGGCTCTTAAAAATTTGTTCATGTAACTTCTCCTAATGCTAGTTGATATGTAATGGTCTTTCCTATTCTAACACAATTTTATGGATAGTAAAAACCAACCTCTCGGCTGGTTTTTTTCTCTATTACTCTTCTTTCAACTTCGCCAATTCTTGGGCAAGTAGTTTGAGGGCTACTTGTGGGTTGGCTTGGCCTTTGGTTGCTTTCATGAGGAAGCCTGTGAAGGCCTTGTCCGCATTCCGTTTCCCTGACTTGAAGTCGGCTACGGCTGCTTCATTGTCTGCGAAGACTTGGTGGATGATTGGAATCAAGACTTCAGGGTCTGAAATCTGTACCAATCCAGCTTTTTCGACGTATTCACGCGCACCGCCACCATTTTTCGCCAAATGAACGAAGACTTTCTTGGCAATCTTAGAAGAGATGGTTCCATCTTCAATGATGGCAATCATTTCGACCAAGTTTTCTGGTGTCAATTGGATTTCTTCAAGCGTTTTACCTTCGGCGTTCAAGAATTGTGCGACTTCACCTTGCAGCCAGTTAGACACTTGCTTGGCATCTCCACCAAGGGCTACCGCTGCTTCAAAGAAGTCAGAAGTAACTTTCGTAGCTGTCAATTGGTTGGCATCATAGTCAGACAAGCCAAGCTCTGCCACATAGCGAGCACGACGATCTTTTGGAAACTCTGGCAATTCTGTGCGCATTTCCTCAATCCACTCATCTGAGATTTCATACAATGGAAGGTCTGGTTCTGGGAAGTAACGGTAATCCGCTGCTCCTTCTTTGACACGCATAAGGATAGTGCTCTTGTTGGCTTCATCATAACGGCGTGTTTCTTGACGAATAACACCACCTGAGCGCAAGATTTTCGCTTGGCGTTGCACTTCGTATTCAAGACCTTTACGGACGTTTGAGAATGAGTTCAAGTTTTTCAACTCCGTCTTGGTACCAAATTCCTCTTGACCGTATGGGCGAAGGGAAATGTTGGCATCCACACGCATCGATCCTTCTTCCATCTTGACGTCTGAAATACCAGTATATTGGATGACTTCTTTCAAAGCTGTCAAATAGGCGTAGGCTTCTTCTGGAGAACGCATATCTGCTTCAGATACGATTTCGATCAATGGAACTCCTTGACGGTTGAGGTCTACATAAGAGAAACCGTCTGTTCCGTGCGTGTTCTTACCGGCATCTTCTTCCAAGTGGGCCCGTTCAATCCCGATTTTCTTAGTTGAACCATCTTCCAATTGCACTTCAATCCAACCGTTATAACCGATTGGCTCGTCAAATTGCGAAATTTGGTAAGCCTTTGGATTATCAGGGTAGAAGTAGTTCTTACGATCAAAGTGCATGTGCTGATGGATATCCATATTCAGTGCCAAAGCAGCCTTGATACCAGCATCCACAACACCCTTGTTCAAGACAGGAAGCACACCTGGGAAAGACCAGTCAATCACATTGGTGTTGGCATTTTGCTCATTCCCAAAGTGGGCAGAGGTTGGTGAGAAAATTTTTGAGTTTGTATTCAATTCAACGTGGACTTCAAGTCCGATGACTGTTTCAAAGTTCATTAATTGTCACCTCCGAAAATAAGGGGTTGTTGCTTGTGGTAATCCGTCGTAGCTTCAAAGGCCGCTGCAGCCTGGTAGATGGTTTCTTCAGAATACTTAGGACCAATCAACTGCAAACCAACTGGAAGACCTTGAGCAAAACCTGCAGGAATCGAAATCCCTGGGAGACCTGCCAAGTTGACTGGAATGGTCAAGAGGTCAGCCAAGTACATGGCAACCGGGTCGTGGTTGAGCGAATCCAAATCAAAGGCTACGCTTGGAGCTGTTGGACCAAGAATGAGGTCGTAATCCGCAAAGACTTTTTCGAAGTCTTGGATAATGAGGGTACGAACTTGACCAGCTTTCTTGTAGTAGGCATCGTAGTAACCAGATGACAAACTAAAGGTACCCAGCATGATCCGGCGTTTGACCTCATCACCAAAGCCTTGACTACGAGTATTCACGTAGATGTCATCCAAGTTTTTAGCATCTTCCGCACGGAAACCATAGCGAATCCCGTCGAAACGTTGCAAGTTTGAAGAAGCTTCAGATGAAGCGATGATGTAGTAAACGGCAACCCCGTATTTAGAATGAGGCAGGCTAACTTCTTCGACAGTTGCTCCCAATTTTTCAAAGTGTTTGGCCGCATTAAGGATGGTTTCTTTGACTTCTGGGTCAATCCCTTCACCGAGGTATTCCTTAGGAAGGGCAATCTTCATGCCTTTAATGTCTTGACCAATCTTAGAAGTAAAGTCTGCTACACGAACAGGCGCAGATGTTGAATCTTTGACATCTTCACTGGCAATGACATTGAGCAAGAGGGCATTTTCCTTGACCGTTGGTGCAAATGGTCCAATTTGGTCTAGTGAGCTACCAAAGGCAATGAGACCAAAACGTGAAACTGTTCCATAAGTTGGTTTGAGACCAACAATCCCGTTGAAGGCAGCTGGTTGGCGGATAGAACCACCAGTATCTGAACCAAGGGACAAACGGACTTGACCTGAAGCTACAGCAGCTGCTGAACCACTAGAAGATCCACCAGGCACCTTACTGTGGTCCCATGCATTCTTGGTTGGTCCATAATATGAAGTTTCACCAGATCCACCCATGGCAAATTCATCCATGTTGGTCTTCCCGATGACAATCATATCTTTAGCTTTGGCATTGGCAACAGCTGTCGCATCAAAGATTGGCTCGTAGTTATAGAGCATTTTTGATGCCGCAGTCGTCAAGATACCATCTGTTGAGATATTGTCTTTGACCGCGAGCGGAATCCCTGATAGGAGGTTGTCTGCATCGATTCCTTTTTCATCAATAGTCTTGGCTTGTGCAAGGGCAGCTTCTTCGGCCACCGTTACAAAGGCATTGATTGCTTCTTCACGCGCCTTGATATCATCAAGCGTCGCTTGGGTCAATTCGGTTGCTGAAATTTCCTTAGAGACAAGGAGGTCGTGCAACTCTTCAATGGTTTTATGGTTGAATGACATTAGGCATCTCCTCCATCTTCTAGGATAGCTGGTACCTTGATGTAGTAATTATCTTTTTCAGGTACATTTTTAAACAAACGGTCACGGTCCGTCCCTTTTTCAGCAACATCCGGACGCAATACGGTCTTACGATCCGCCATGGTTGTTGTTGGAGCCACACCGTTTGTGTCCACTTCTTCCAACAATTCCACCATGTCGACAATCTTAGACAAGGTTGTCGCAAACTCAGCTGTCTCTTCTGGAGAGAATTTCAATTTTGAAAGATTGGCAACGTGGGTTACCTCTTCTTGCGTAATTTTCATCTTGCTTCCTTTCGTGAAATGATGATTTCTCAATACCCTCTATTTTACCATATTTTTAGTATTTATGCGGTAGTTTGGCAAGAAAATAGAGTCCGAGGAAGGCTAGGCATTAGGCCATTCTCCTCGAACTCTAATCTTACAATTCTTCTAATTGTTCATTCACCACTTTTGCTCCCAAAACATGTTTGAAATGATTTAAAGCAAACTGGTGGTTTTCAGGAGTGAGCGACGCCACAGCAGGCGCGACCACTTCGATCTGATAGCCCAGATTATAGGCATCTACTGCTGTATGGAGGACACAAATGTCCGTTAAGACTCCCGTCAAAATAACCGTATCTACGCCACGTTCCCGGAGGCGGATATCCAGATCAGTTCCTGAAAAAGCAGAATAATGACGCTTGTCCATCCAAAAGACGCGTGGATCCGCTTTGTGCTCCCGATAAAAATCAGCTAAGGGACCATACAAATCCCGTCCACTAGTCCCAATGATATTATGAGGTGGGAAGAGCTTGCTTTCTGGATGAAAGGGATCGTCTACATCATGAGCATCAATCGCAAAAAAGACATAGGCCCCTTGGTCAAAGGCTAACTGGGTCACCTGGGCAATGCTCTCAGAAATAGCTTGTGCAGGAGCTCCTGCCGTTAGCTTACCTTCATCTGCTACAAAATCAACGGTGTAGTCAATCGAAATTAACGCTTTAGTCATTAGTAATCTCTTTTCTTTATTTCTTCAAAAATATCTGGGATCAAGACTTTGAGGTAGGTTCCCTTCATCCCAAGAGAGCGGCTTTCAATAATACCGGCTGACTCCAGTTTCCGCAGCGCATTGACAATCACAGAGCGGGTAATACCAATCCGATCCGCAATCACGGAAGCAGTTAACTGCCCTTCATTTCCCTTCAATTCACTAAGGATAGCGGAAACTGCCCGCAATTCTGAATAGGACAAGGTATTGACAGCCATATTGACCGCAGTCCGGCGACGAATATTTTTCTCATCTTCCTCTCGTTGGAAGTTCAACATTTGAATCCCAACTACGGTACTAGCAATCTCAACCAAAATCAAATCATCATCCGCAAATTCCTTATCATTGCGCCAAATAATCAAAGACCCCAAACGAATCCCAGATACATGGATGGGAGCAATCGTTGTCAACCCATCAGGAAAATCAGACTTTGTCTCTACTGGAAAGATACTTAAATCGTGATCTACATCTAAATTCGCCTCTGTATCATAGACTAAACTGGCCGCTTTAGCATAATCTTCAGGTAATTTTTTATTGTCAAAAAAAGCCTCAACCCGATCATTATTGGTTTTGTAGCGCATGAAATAACCTAGAAGAGTTCCCTTGCTATTAATAATACAAGCGTTACAATGAATGATGTCAGCCAGTTGACGGGCAATTGCATTATAAGGCATTTCATCTTGCAACTGTTCTTCAGAACGTTTCAAGATAGATGTAATTTTTCTCGTTTTTTCTAATAATTTAGCCATAATAAACCTCGCATATAGTCAGCTAAAGTATATCATATAAGTGGGGGAATTTCAATCAAATTATCTGAAAATTATTTATTTTTTCTACAATTCTATTCAATTCAGAAAAATTAGCCTTATGTAACAAAATATTCGCTGGATTCATTCAAAAAAAAGAAACCGCCTATTAGCGATTTCTCTTACACTTATCGTTTGTATTGTTTTAAGAAACGGGTCATCTTCTCTTGAATTTGAGCCAATTCTTCTACTCGAGGAAGGTAAACAATCCGGAAATGATCTGGCTCTTTCCAGTTAAATCCACGTCCGTGAACCAAGAGAACCTTTTCTTGTTTTAAGAAATTCAAGACAAACTGCTCATCATCATCTACCCGGTACATTTCACGATCAATCTTAGGGAAGATATAGAGACCAGCTTTTGGTTTGACAGCTGAGAGTCCTGGAATATCATTGATAGCCTTGTAGATAAAGTTCCGTTGTTCGTAGATTCGACCGCCTGGAAGCAAGAGTTCGTCCACTGACTGGTAGCCTCCCAAAGAAGTCTGGACCACTTGTTGGGCCAAGACGTTTGAACACAGACGCATATTGGAGAGCATATTCAAACCTTCGATATAGCCCTTCACGTGGTGTTTTGGTCCAGATAAGACCATCCAGCCCACACGGAAGCCCGCTATGCGGTGTGATTTGGACAAACCGTTCATGCTGACACAGAACAAATCTGGCGCGAGACTAGCAATGGCTGTGTGTTTGGCACCATCCATGACCAAGCGATCATAAATTTCATCTGCAAAGATAATCAAGCCATGTTGACGAGCAATTTCGACAATTTCCAACAAAATCTCATCTGGATAGAGAGCTCCGGTTGGGTTATTGGGGTTAATCACGACGATAGCCTTGGTGTTTGAAGTGATTTTCGACTTGATATCATCAATATCAGGATACCACTCAGCCTCTTCATCACAAACATAGTGTACTGCATTTCCACCTGCTAGGCTGACCGCTGCTGTCCAAAGAGGATAGTCTGGCATTGGCACAAGTACTTCATCGCCATTATCCAGCAAGCCTTGCATGGACATCACAATCAACTCACTGACACCATTTCCGATATAGATATCATCAATCTCAACATTCGGAATCTTTTTCAATTGGCTATACTGCATAATGGCCTTACGGGCAGAAAAAATTCCTTTTGAATCCGAATACCCTTCACTATCCCGAGCATTCATAATCAAATCATGAATGACTTCGTCGGGAGCTGTAAACCCAAATTCTGCTGGATTTCCTGTATTTAAGCGAAGGATTTTCTCCCCGTTGGCCCGCATGCGCATCGCTTCTTCTAAGACTGGACCACGAATATCGTAAGCAACGTGCTCTAGCTTGACGGACTTATTGTATTCTTTCATGATTTTTTCCTCACTTTATCAAACTGCTTCCATTATACCACTAGTTAATCTGGAGTACAACTGAGCAACCTCTTTCATTCTCAATGAAATCCTATAGATATCTGATTTGACCTTTACTTTCTATGGTAAAAGGTTTAAAATATAATTATAGGTAACATAAATGGGTTCTTCCATTTCTTTTCACGTTTTCAAGCAGTAAAGGAGGACGGAACATGTCTCAAAAATACGAAAACATCATGGTTGCAGTTGATGGATCTCGCGAAGCTGAACTTGCTTTTGAGAAAGGGGTCAATGTTGCGTTGCGAAACGGATCTAAACTTACCCTTGCTCATGTCGTTGATACACGTGCCTTACAAAGTGTCTCTAGTTTTGATGCTGAGGTGTATGAAGGATTCCAAACAGAAGCTAATGAACTATTAGAAGGGTATATCAAGCGTGCTAAAGAAGCCGGTGTCCAAAACATTGCTTCGGTGATTGAAATGGGGAATCCAAAAGTCCTCTTAGCGACTGATATCCCTGATGCAGAGGGAGTTGATCTCATCATGGTTGGGGCAACTGGTCTAAATGCTTTTGAACGTTTACTAGTTGGGTCTTCCTCTGAATACATTCTCCGCCATGCCAAAGTCGATTTGTTAGTGGTTCGTGAGACAGAAAAGACCTTATAAACTTTATAAAAACCAAAAGGTGTGAAGGAAAACGAATTTCCTCACACCTTTTTATTTTCTTCCGATTCTGCTGTTTTTTCAGAGTAGTGTTTTTGATAAGCTTTGATTTGCCGTTCCAACTCTTTTTGAATGGCTGGCTCAGGTGCATACTTTTCTTCCCAGTCGTTCGGTTTTAAAATTTTATGCGTGACTTCATCAAAGTGAGCCTGACCATCTGGGAAAATCTTCCCCATGTTTGCACGGTGAACAATCTCAAAGACCTCTTCCGGATCGACCCCCATTAGAACAAAACTACCATAAGTCAGATAGAGCGTATCAATCAAGGCATCGACCTGCCCCACCATGGAGATCTCAGCTGGATGCTTGCTACGAACCTTATTGGCTGCCTCATCTAGGGCTTGATGCAAGCTTTCGATTGAACGATCAAAGGTTGCTTCATCCTTGCTCGCTGCCCGAATAAATTCAACCAATTCCTCCTGCTTAAACACGGTTCGGTAAAGAGCCTCTTGATTGTCCCAGGCCTTTGGTTCTTCCTGAGTTTGACCATCCATGAGTTGATGGAAGGCTTTGACCTTATTAAAGTGATCGTCGCGACTAACAAACAGTGACTGATCCGTGATAATGCCAAAATGTTCCAGCGCTTTTTGGATCCCGTCTTTGGTATTACTGGTCGTCGTATGCTGAGCTACTTCTTTGACCCTGCTGGTTCCATTGCCCATCGCAATCGATAAGCCAACACCCGAGAGCATTTCCAAGTCATTATCTGAATCTCCAAAGGCCATCACCTGGTCCATTGAAAATCCAAATTCTTCTCCTACGATCCGAATCCCTTCCAATTTTGAGTTGTCTGGATTGATAACGTCCGCCGCAAAGGGGCTGGAACGCGTAAATTTTAATTCAGGAAAAGCTTGCTCAACTTTTTGAGTGTCTTTAGGACTAGCTAATAAGAGAACCTGATAAACCGGTCCTTGGGCAATTTGTTGCAGTTGCTTTTGATCCTGAGGGACAGCCTTGCTAACCACCTTGTTGAAGCCCTGACTAACTGCCTTCGAAAAGCCTTTTGGTACAAAACGTGCAGACCATAGAGAAATAGGACTCAGACCAAAACTCATAATGCGAGAACCTTCAACTCCATCTTCTGTTCCTAAGGCGATCTCAATGCGATGGTTTTTTGCGTAGTCAATCAAGTCATGCAGATTCTTCTTATCAATTGGAGAAGCAGATAAGACCTTGTCCTTGGTAAAAATATACTGACCATTATAGGTGACCGCAAAATCAAAGTCATAGCGCTCGATAAAAGGACGGACAAAGAAGGGTCCTCGCCCTGTTGCCAAACCAACAAAAATTCCTTGTTCCTTTAAGGCGCGAATGGCTTTTTCAGTTGACTTCAAGACCATTCGACTATCATTGACCAAGGTTCCGTCAATGTCAAAAAAGACCGCTTTTATTTCCATGATGACTGCTTTCTTTCCGTTTTATGATACAATAAATTATAACACACATTCCAAGGAGACACACATGATTAAGAAAATTTTGGCCCTTCATACAGGAGGGACCATCTCCATGCAGGCGGATGACTCTGGAGCTGTCGTGACCAATTCATCCAACCCCATGAACCATATTGATCTGTCACTGGCAGGGGTTGAGCTTACTTCAGAAGATTTTTTAAATTTACCCAGCCCTCATGTAACTCCTCAGCACATGTTACAACTCTATCATAAGATTCAGAAAGAGGCTTCCCAGTATGATGGGATTGTCATTACCCATGGTACCGATACTCTTGAAGAAACAGCCTACTTCTTAGATACCATGGACTTGCCAACTATTTCAGTAGTCTTAACAGGAGCCATGAGAAGCTCCAATGAATTAGGAAGCGACGGCGTCTATAACTATCTGACCGCCATCCGAGTAGCAGCAGATCCCAAATCACAAGACAAGGGTGTCTTGGTCGTGATGAATGATGAAGTCCATGCAGCCAAGTACGTGACCAAAACACATACCACCAATGTCAGCACCTTCCAGACCCCCACACATGGCCCTCTAGGCTTGGTCATGAAAAAAGAAGTTCTTTTCTTCAAAACAGCTGAACCCCGTGTGCGTTTTGATTTGCAAGAAATCAAGGGAGTTGTCCCCATCATTTCAGCCTATGCTGGCATGAAAACAGAACTCCTTGACCTACTAGATGTCCAACAAATGGATGGTTTGATCATTGAAGCCTTTGGTGCAGGAAATCTTCCTAAGGAAGTAGCTGAGAAACTCTTTGAATTTCAAGAGGCTGGCCTTCCTATTGCCTTGGTTTCCCGTTGCTTCAATGGAATTGCGGAACCTGTCTATGCTTACGATGGAGGTGGAGTCAAACTTCACGAGCACGGCATCTTCTTTGTCAAAGAGCTCAATGCAGCTAAGGCCCGGCTGAAGCTCCTTATTGCTCTCAATGCCGGATTAAAAGGCGATGAATTAAGAGACTATATAGAAGGTTAAAATAACAATAGAAGGTGTGATGGTGGATACATCCGCCTTTTAAATTTAAAAATAGCTTTGATGGACTGAGATAATGATTGACAAGATGAATTTCAACATGGTTCGCATAGCTAGGACCTCTTTTCTATTTTTTACGATTATAGGTCCACAAACTTAAAATAAGATAAAAAGCTAAGAAAATCTTAGCTTTTTAAATATAGTCAAACTATTATTTTACATAAAACGGCTAGTTACTCTTCAAAAATGACTTATTTTGCCATTTAAGAAGATTAAAAACTTTCCGCCGTAAGAAAAGTGCCTGAAACACAATAGTTTCAGGCACTCGGGAGTTTTGAGACCTTAGGCTCAAAACTAAGTCATGGAACTTCTTCGAAGTTCGCTGACGTCCACACTCACCTAAGGGAAGTTTTTCAGAAGACTTTATCTTCAATCTTAAAACTAAGAAAATCTTAGCTTTTTTTATTCTTTCTTAATCTAAGTGTTCTTTCTGTTCCAAATGTAGAGACAGACAGTGCCAATCTGGATGCTCTCGCCAATTAGGAGTTGTGACCACCTGAACAGCTACCTTTCGTGCCTCCTCTAAGATTGGATAATCTTCAATGAGGTTGGCCACTTGAAATTCTGGTATACCTGATTGACGCGTTCCAAAGATTTCCCCAGAGCCTCGTAGCTTGAGGTCTTCTTCTGCCAAGACAAACCCATTGGTGGTTTCGGTCATGATTTTCATCCGACGCTTACCAGATTCTGTTTTGGGATTGGCAACTAATACTGCGTAAGACTGCTTATCACCACGCCCTACCCGACCTCTCAACTGGTGCAATTGGCTCAAACCAAAGCGGTCTGCATCCATGATAATCATGACGGTAGCATTGGGAACATTGACGCCGACCTCGATTACAGTTGTAGAAACTAGTAAGTCAATTTCTCCCTGCTTAAAGGCCTGCATAATGGCCTCTTTTTCTTCCCCCTTCATCTTACCATGAAGGAGAGAAATACGGGCTCGGTCTCCAAAATAAGCAATCAATTCTTCCTCTAGAGCAATAGCATTTTTGAGGTCCAAGGCTTCCGACTCTTCAATCAAGGGAGAAATGACGTAGGCTTGGGAGCCTTTTTGAATTTCTTTGACCAGCCAATCAAAGACTAAATTTAACTGTTGATGCTTGACCCAGCGGGTGATAATCTCTTTTCGACCTGCTGGCATTTGGTCGATAATCGAAACATCCATATCTCCAAAAGCAGTGATTGCCAGAGTTCGGGGAATTGGGGTCGCTGTCATCATCAAGACATCCGGATTTTGGCCCTTTTCACGCAGGATCCGTCTTTGGGCTACACCGAAACGGTGCTGCTCATCAATAATGACCAATCCGAGATCATGAAAACGAACCCCCTCCTGAATCAAGGCATGGGTTCCCACAATAAGGTCCACTTGCCCTGTCTGAACAAATTCCAAGCGTTCTCGTCTCTCCGCAGCTTTTAGACTGCCTGTCAAAAGAAGAATTCTAAGACTAGGAAAGAGAGAGGTCAAACTTTGTAAATGTTGCTCGGCTAGGATTTCGGTCGGTACCATCAAGGCCGCTTGCTTGCCAGCTGTTACAGCAGCATACATGGCCAGTCCAGCAACGACGGTCTTCCCGCTTCCGACATCTCCTTGCAAGAGACGATTCATGTGGTAAGGAGAACGCATATCTGCTAGAATTTCGTTCAGACTTCGCTCCTGAGCTTCTGTCAACGTAAAAGGAAGCTTAGCTTGAAGAGCTTTTAGCTTCTTCTTATCCCAATCCAAGACGATTCCCTGTCCGACGGAACGATTTTCTTCCTTCAAGACCTGCAGTTGCAATTGGAAAAAGAGCAATTCTTCAAATTTCACTCGTCTCAAGGCCTGCTTATATTCTTCAAGATCCTTGGGAAAATGCATGGCCCTGACTGATTGTCTGCGAGAAAGCAAGTGGTACTTGTCCATTAAGATTTGAGGGAGATTTTCTTCCAATAGCTGATCCAAGCCTGCTTCAAAAGCCGTCTTGATAACCTTTACTAAAGCTGACTGGCTCACCCCTTGAGATAAGCGGTAGACCGGTTGAAGGTCATCTTCGACTTGGGCTAACAGCTTCATCCCTGTCAAAGCTCCCTTGGCCTTATCCCATTTACCAAATACAGCTACTGTTTGCCCTAGTTCAATCTTGTCCGCTAGATAGGGCTGGTTAAAGAAACTAACTGCTAGGACCAGCTCCCCTTGTTTAATGGTAAAGCGAAGACGGTTACGCTTGTAACCATAATACTGGACATTGGCTGGGGTGGCAACAATTCCAGAAACAACTGCTTTTTCTCCATCTTCCAGATCTAAAACATTTTTTGATTTAAAATCTTCATACCGAAATGGGAAGTAGAGCAAGAGGTCCTCAACCGTTTCGATTCCCAATTTCTTGTATTTTTCTGCTGATTTCGGTCCAATTCCTGGCAGGACAGAAAGCGGTTGGTGTAAGTTCATTCTTTCCTCCTAGATAAGAAAGGAGGCTGGGACCACCGTCATCAACCTCTTTCATCTCGAACTTTTTATAAAAGGAAGCTGGGAAAAGACAAACAACTTACTTCCCACTGTCTTCCTTTGTTGGACGATAAACTCTTGGTACGCGATCACTCAAGACACAAACAACCTCATAGTTGATCGTGCCTCGATAGACTGCTACATCCGTTGTCGTTATAGCTAGATCACCATCCCTTCCGATCAATACTACCTTAGTCCCAATCGGGTAGGCCTTCGGTAGGCGAATGGTAATTTGGTCCATGGATACGCGACCGACAATCGGGCAGAATTGCCCATCAACAAGGACATGAAAACCTTGCATATCTCTGGTCCAGCCATCTGCATAGCCAATTGGAATGGTCCCAATCCACTCTTCCTCACTAGTCTGATAGGTCGCTCCATAGCCAACTGTCTGCCCCACTTCTAGTGGTTTGATATGGACCAATTCTGTTTCCAGACTCAGAGCAGGACGGATGCTATAGGGAAGCTCTAACTCTCTTCCACTTGGATTGAGACCATACATGACATCGCCCAGTCGGACAGCATTAAAAATGGTATCAGCATGCCATAAAGTTGTTGCTGAATTGCTGGCATGAACGATTTTCGGAGTATAGGGCAAGAGCTCCAACAAGCTCTTAAATCGTTGCAACTGGCCTTGGAAATGCCGGTCATCTTTCTCATCAGCTGTAGCAAAATGAGTAAAGATCCCTTCCACTTCTGCTCCATGGTCTCTTAATAAGATCATAGCTTCCTGCAAGTCTTCTGCCGAACGAAAACCAATTCGTCCCATTCCTGAATCCACTTTAATATGAACCTTCAACCCAGTCAAATCAGACTTTTCAGCCAACAATGCTTTCAACCACTCGAGACTAGCCACTGTATAACGAATTTCCTCTTTGATGGCAATCGCAACGTGTTCTACTGGTGCAACGCCCAAAATTAAGATCGGCTTTTCACCTGCTACTTGGCGAACTTCCAAGGCTTCATCTAGGTTGGAGACACAAAAAGCATCTACTAGTGGCAATAAACGTTCTACCACTGGCTCAACCCCATGGCCGTATGCATTTGCCTTGACAACTGCAAAGGTCAAGGTCTCTTTCGGAATATGGGCTTGTATTTGTTGAACATTATAGGCAATAGCCTCTACATCCACATATGCTCGCGTTGGTCTATGTATACTAGCTTTCATTTCTTTCCTCCAAAATGACACTGGTCGAAACTAAATCGCCTGAGTGACTAATCGATACCCAAATCTTTCCACTAAAAGGAGCTTTTGAAAAATAGGGAGCTCCTTTTTGATTGGTTAGAATTTCCAGATCCTGAAATCCTACTGGACCAATTCCTGTTCCCCAAGCCTTGGAAAAGGCTTCTTTGGCAGACCATCGACCTGCCAGGTATTCCATTTTTCTTTTTCCAGATAATTGGTCGAACCGTTCTCGTTCCGTCTCTGTCAATACCTTGGAAGCAAATCTCGGATGTCTCTGGTAGGCTTGTTCAATGGATTGGATCGATTCGATATCTATCCCATGTCCAACAATCATATCTTTTCCTCTTTAATGATTTTCTATCAGCAACTCTATTTAAGAAGGAAAGGGCTGAGAATATTTTCTCCAGCCCTCTCCTTTTATTCAGCTACATACTGATAAATTTCTCGTACTAAGCTTTCTGTCTTTTCCCAACCCAAGCATGGGTCTGTGATCGATTGACCAAATACTTCTGGTTGATCTTGACGACCGTCCTCTAGATAAGATTCAATCATAAATCCACGGACTACATCATGGATAATTGGATTCCAGCTACGATTTGTAAGGGTTTCTCTGACAATGCGAATCTGCTCAGCAAATTTCTTCCCAGAATTATCATGATTGGTATCAACCAGGATAAATGGATGTTGCAAGCCCAAGGCCTGGTAACGATGCGCAGCTTCTAGCAGATCTTCATAGTGGTAGTTTGGAATGTTTTTCCCATTCGCGTCTAAAGCTCCACGCAGAATAGCATGTCCGAATGGATTTCCACTTGTCTCCACAGAACGACCATTATAGAAGAAATGGTGCCCATGTTGTGCAGCATAAATTGCATTAAACATAACCGACAGATTTCCAGACGTTGGATTTTTCAATCCAGTTGGGACTGAGATGCCACTCGCCACAAATCGATGGCCTTGATCTTCTACAGAACGTGCCCCAATAGCAACATAAGAAAGGAGATCCTCAACAAATGGGTAAGTCTCTGGATACAACAGTTCATCTGCTGTTGTCAAACCAGTTTCGGTAATCACTCGATGATGCAGGCGACGAACCGCCTTTAAGCCAGCTACAAAACTAGGTTCTGAAGCAGTATCCGGCTGATGCATCAAGCCTTTATAGCCATCTCCATTGGTCCGAGGTTTAGCAGTGTAGACCCGCATCACAATGAAGACCCGATCTTGAACTTCTTCTTGAAGGGCTGCAAGGCGACGAGCATATTCCATCACTGCTTCCTCATTATCTGATGAACATGGTCCCATCACAAGCAAAATCCGCTTGTCTTCCCCCTTCAAAATAGAGGCTAGTTCACGGTCACGCGCTTCTTTGCGAGCTAAATGTTTACCTTCTAAGCAATAAAGAGAGGTTACTGCTGTTTCATCAATGATTGGGCTAGTAACTGTAAAAGACATAGGCTGATCCTTTCATCCGATTAGAGTTTTTTACCGTGGCAGTTTTTAAATTTCTTACCAGATCCACATGGACAGATGTCATTGCGTTTAATTTGACTCAAATCAAGATCTTCTGGTAAATCAGTTTTTTGAGCGGCAATATTACGAGTCGCTGTCGTTGAAATACTGTGTTCTGTACGTGGACGCTCTTGTTCATGGATTTGAGCTTTCATCATCAAACGAGTCACATCAAACTCGATGGAGCCAATCATATCGTTGAACATACGGAATCCTTCTGATTGGTATTCAACCACAGGATTGTTTTGTGCATAACCACGGAGACCAACAGCATTACGCAATTGATCCAAGGCATCGATGTGATCGGTCCATTTGCTATCCACAACACGAAGGATCAAGACTTTTTGGAATTCTCTGACTGCTTCTTCATCGCGTAATTTCGCTACTTGGTTTTCATAAACCTCTTCAGCACGTTTGTACAAGTAATCAATCACATCTTTATCAGATTTGCCTTCAATATCGCTCTCAGAAATAGTATCTTCAGGGACCAAATTGTATTTGGCAAAGTTCAGAATAGCTTCGATCCGTTCTTCCTTGCTTGAGTGGCTAGCTCCTTCAACGATCCGTTTAATGGTCCGTTTGATCATGGCCTTGATTTCTGGCGCCAAATCACGATCCGCTGTAATGACATCATAGCGTTGAGAGTAGATAATCTCGCGTTGTTCCCGCATAACATCATCATACTGAAGGACTTGCTTACGAGTGTCATAGTTGTTCCCTTCCACTCGTTTTTGAGCTGCTTCAACTTGGCGTGTAAACATGTTAGATCTGATGACAGATTCTTCTTCGCTTAGTTTGAAGCGGTCTAGCAAGGCTTTGATGCGCTCTGAACCGAAACGACGCATCAACTCATCTTCAAGAGAAAGGTAGAATTGAGATTCACCTGGATCCCCTTGACGTCCAGAACGTCCACGCAACTGGTTATCAATACGACGGCTTTCATGACGCTCTGTACCAATCACACAAAGTCCACCGAGTTCACGAACCCCTTCACCGAGCTTGATATCGGTACCACGTCCGGCCATGTTGGTCGCGATGGTAACGGCACCACGTTGACCAGCGTTCATGATGATTTGCGCTTCTTTGTAGTGGTTTTTCGCATTCAAGACTTCGTGAGGAACGCCTGCTTCAACCAAGAGGCGGGATAGGTAGTCACTGGTTTCAACTGCAACGGTACCCACCAAGACTGGTTGTCCTTTTTCATAGCGAGCTTTTACATCTTCTACTACAGCTTTAAACTTCGATTTCAAGCTTGGGTAGAGAAGGTCCGGATGGTCAATACGAGCAATCGGACGATTAGTTGGAATTGGAATAACGCGAATGTTGTAGATTTCACGGAATTCTTCTTCTTCTGTTTTACCAGTACCTGTCATCCCTGAAAGTTTCTTGTACATCCGGAAGAGGTTTTGGTAAGTAATAGAAGCGGATGTTTTGGTTTCTTCTTGGACTGGTACACCTTCTTTAGCCTCAATCGCTTGGTGCAAGCCGTCAGAATAACGACGACCTTCCATGGTACGACCTGTAAATTGGTCGACGATCAAGATTTCTTGATCTTCACTGACTACATAGTCGATATCCAAAATCATGATGTAGTTAGCACGGAGGGCATTGTCGATGTAGTGTGTTAAGGCAACATTTTCAATGTCGTACAAGTTTTCAAGATTAAAGTAACTTTCAGCCTTATCAATTCCAGAATCTGACAAACCAATCGTTTTTGAAGGGACATCAATAATATAGTCTTCTTTTTCCAAAGATTTTACATAGGTATCCGCCATGTGATAGAGTTGACTAGTTTCTGTAGAAGTCTGACCTGAAACAATCAATGGCGTACGGGCTTCATCAATTAAGATGGAGTCTACCTCATCAACCAAGGCATAATACAAAGGACGTTGTACCATATTTTCGGCACGAACAACCATGTTGTCACGCAAGTAGTCAAAACCTATTTCCGCGTTGGTTGAATAAGTGATGTCACAAGCATAAGCTTCTTGTTTTTCAGACGGTGATTTTGCAGCCAAGTTGATCCCAACTGAAAGACCTAGCCATGAGTACAACTCACCCATCTCAGTCGCATCACGTTCTGTCAGGTATTCATTGACAGTGACAACGTGAACTCCTTGGCCAGATAGGGCATTCAAATATACCGGCATGGTCGCAGTCAAGGTTTTTCCTTCCCCTGTACGCATTTCTGGAACGTCACCATGGTGAAGAACAATACCCCCCATGACCTGTACTTTATAAGGGAACAAGCCCAAGACACGCTTGGCACCTTCGCGAACTACCGCAAAAGCTTCATACAGAAGGTCATCCAATGATTCACCATCTTGGTAGCGTTGCTTGAACTCTTCTGTTTTCGCTTTCAGTTCATCATCTGACAAGGCAGCCATTTGATCTTCGTATGAGAAGACCTTGTCTGCCATCTTTTCCAATCGTCTTAATTCACCTTTATCATTTTCGATAATTGTTTTTAATAAATTAGCCATTAGTTTCCTTACTTTTCAAATTTCTTAAATTTTAAACGTTCTCTTTATTGTAGCATTTTTTAAACATTTTTTCAAGATTAAGGCTGTATCTTACAAGACTTTCGAGTGGTTTTTTCGTGTGAGAAAATCCAAAAAGATGGCTGCTCAAGCAGACATCTGAAAGTGAAGACAAACTGTTCATTGATACAAATCTAATAAATTCTATAAAAATTATACTCGTTAGAATTATTCAATCATCTACTAAAACTTTGTTTTTAATCCGAATCACCTCTATAGTAGACATCTCTTCTTTATGCGATAGTTATTCAGACAAATGGTAAGAATAGCTTGCCACAACCACTTCTTCATGCCAACGAAGCGCATACTTCAATTTCAAACTCATTTGGTTGTGGAGAATATTTTGCCAATGTTTTTTAGGGATGAATTGAGGAACTAAGACTGTGACGGTGTTCCCTTTTTCCTTGGCCTCCTCAGCTACTTTTGAGACAAATTCAACTGTTGGTTGGATAATATCCCGGTAACTTGTCATAACATTTTCAAAGCGAATATGAGGGAAATAATGTTTGAATTCTTCTGCTACCTCTGCATCCTTGACCTTGGTTTCTTCCGTTGAGACGTGCATGGCTATGACATCGTTTCCTAGGCTATTTGCATAACTCATAGCTCCCACACTTACCTGAGTGACATTCCCAACAAGGACAATGACAGTATTGCCCGCGTAATTTGTCTTTTCGATCTTCCTTCCCAAACGCAATTGAGCCGCAACTTTATCATAGTGATTGCGAATACTTAAGAACATCCAAAGTAAAAGACCGATTATAGGGAAGAAAGGCCAAATCTCACTCAGACGGAACAACAAGAGGATCAAGACAATCCCATAACAGATAGCAGCCCCGAGGATATTAGCCAGCGAATACTTGAGAAATCCTTTTTGATATTGGCGTTTCCAATGAATGACCATCCCTGTTTGAGAAAGGGCAAAAGGAATGAAGACCCCAATGGTATACAGCGGAATCAAGCTTTCTGTTTGTCCATCAAAGATCAAGAGCAAGACGATGGCACCAATCGCCAAGGTCAAAATCCCATTGGAATAGCCCAGACGATCTCCTTTTTCCATATACATGTGTGGCATGTATTTGTTTTTAGCCATGTTAAAGGCCAACATTGGAAAGGCTGAGAAACCAGTATTCGCAGCTACTGCCAGGATCAAGGCTGTTGATAATTGAAAGACGTAAAAGAAGGCTTGACCGACTGGGGAATTCCCTAAGATGGCTTGGGCCATTTGGGCTAGAGTTGTTACCCCTTTTGCCGGAACAACACCCACCCAGTAATTAAGGAAGGTAATCCCTGCAAACATGATCCCCAAAATCAAAGCCATAATGGTCAAAGTAGAGGCAGCATTCTTTGCTTTTGGTTTCTTAAAGAAGGGAACCGAATTGGAGATGGCTTCAACCCCTGTTAGGGAAGCTGATCCACTCGTAAAGGCTCGCAACAAGAGAATAATGCTAACCCCTGAAATAGTTTGGCCAACATGCGCAGTCGCGTTATAGGCCAAATGCCCTGTCAAAATTTGGATTACGCCATAGCCGATTAAGGCAATGGTACTGACGATGAACAGGTAGACCGGAATCATCAAGGATGTGGCCGATTCGCGCAGTCCCCGAAGGTTCATCAGCATCAAAAGCAAGACCAACAAAATGGAAATGTGAAGATTATAAGGATGAAGAGAGGGAATCGCTGACGTGATGGCATCTGCACCGGAAGAAACAGATACCGCTACTGTCAGCATGTAGTCAACCAATAGACTTCCACCAGCTATCAACCCCGCTTTGGGAGACAGGTTCTCCGAAGTCACCATATAGGCTCCTCCCCCTTGAGGGTAGGCATGAATGACCTGACGATAAGAAATCGTTAAACTGGCTAGAAGAACCAGGACCACAATCCCAATTGGAATGGACCACCAAATGGCTCCTGCTGATACGGTCATCAAGACCAGGATAACTTGCTCTGGACCATAGGCAATAGAAGAAAGTGCGTCACTAGAGAGCATAGCCAAGGCCTGCATTTTCCCTAGCAATCCTCCTTCACCTTCTGCACCAGATTTCAACGGACGGCCAATAAACCATTTTTTCAATGTTGAAAACATAAAAAACTCCTTGAAAAAAGATCATGAGGCCGGGAATTCCCTGCCTCTTTTTCATAAAACAGGGGTTATTCTACTCCTTTTTTTCAAGACTGTCAACTTAAATTATGAAATTTTCATAAAGTTTTCATTGTCTTCATTCATTCGAGCTCTCTTAGATCTGCCCGCTTCTTTTCAAATTGATCCAAGCAAAAAACGAGGCTGGGACAAAAATCCTAGCCTCTCAATTATTTTTGGATTGTCGAGCAAGACGCAGTGGTTGAGTGGGCTCTACTACGCTG
>NZ_JWAK01000039.1:59518-69611 GCF_001069335.1 Streptococcus sp. 1171_SSPC | reverse complement strand
CGAAATCGAATTCTAACGAATTACCGATTTCTGTCCCACTCTCACTTTTTTATTTTGCTTGATTTTCGACATAAAAGGCAATGACATCCGAAGTGTACTGGGCTGTACCAGCGCCAAACTTGTCGATGTTTTCCTTGAATTCTGGATTATAGGCATAGCCTTTGCCGATATGGCCAAAAACCTCTATAGAGCAGTCAAATCCATACGTTCGAATCGCGTCTAAAAGTTTGGCTGCTTCTTCTTGATTTTCCGATGCTGTTACTGGCAAACCAGCCTGGAAGTTTTTCGCCAAGACTTGGAAGACTTGATTAAAGGCTCTTGTCGCCTCCTCTTCTCGACCTTTTTGGCGTTCAAGCGCTTGGTCCATGACTTCTTGACCGTACTTGTTTACCGCCTCTTGATGGTATTTTTTAGTATCTTGGTAGCTAAATCCAGTAAATTTTTCCTCAATGGTCATTTTTCTTTCTCCTTTTTGTTCCTGAATGGTTTTTTGCAAGGTGGAAATCAAGGTATCCAGGCGTTGCCTTTCTTGAGTCAAATAGTCCAACTGTTTGGTCAAATGGGGCAATAAGTTAGATTTTTCTTCGGCTAAGAGTTCTGCTATTTGGTCTAAGGAAAACCCTAGATACTTATAGTAGAGAATCACCTGTAATCGTTCTAAATCTTCTTGACTGTATGTCCGATAGCCATTTTCAGATTTCACAGGGACGAGAAGTCCTATCTTGTCATAGTGGTGCAAGGTCTTGACAGAGACACCTGACAGCTCTGCAGCTTCTTTGATATGGTACATGATTTCCTCCTTACAAAGATAGTATAATCCCTCCCCTTAGGTCAGAGTCAAGACTTAACATAAAAATAGTTTTCAGATAAAAAAGGGTTGAGTTGTCTACAGTTTTTAACTCAAACCCTTTCTTTTTATGGATGACTTACGATCAATTCTAAACCTTGCCCTTCCAAAGTCCAGGATTCAACATCGCTCGGTAAGATAAAGTGGCTTCCTTTTTGAATAGGATAATCCTTCCCATCTACCTGTAGACTGCCTTGCCCTGAGAGAACGCTCAACAAGCTATAATCATGGGTCTTTTCAAATCGAACTTCCCCATTGACTACCCACTTGTGAACACCAAAGAAGTCATTGGCTACTAACAAAGTCGATGACAAGTGATCCACTTTTTCCTCAACTGGTCGGCTATTTGCTGGTGCCCCTAAGTTCAGCACATCAATGGACTGTTCAATGTGCAACTCACGTAAATTTCCTTGATCATCTTTGCGATCAAAGTCGTAAACTCGATATGTCGTGTCGCTTGATTGCTGGGTTTCCAAGATTAAGATACCCGAACCGATGGCATGCATGGTTCCACTTGGCACATAGAAGAAATCTCCCGCTTTCACAGGAACCCGCGCTAACAGATCATCCCATTCTTTGCCTTCGATCATTTGGCGCAATTCTTCCTTAGACTGGGCGTGGTGACCATAGATAATCTCTGCCCCTTCATCAGCGGCAATAATATACCAGCATTCAGTTTTCCCAAGTTCTCCTTCATGCTCCATTCCATAGGCATCATCTGGGTGAACCTGAACACTCAGCCAGTCATTAGCATCTAGAATCTTTGTCAACAAAGGAAAGACCGGTTCTGGTCGATTCCCAAACAATTCGCGATGCTCTGCATATAGTTGGTCTAAGCCCATTCCAGCATAAGGTCCATTCTTAACAACAGAAACACCATGTGGATGGGCCGAAATAGCCCAGTATTCACCAACATGATCGCTCGGAATTTCATAGCCAAACTCATCTCGTAATCTAGTTCCACCCCAAATTTTTTCCTGCATAACTGATTGTAAAAATAGCGGTTGTGACATACCTGCCTCCATATATCCTTGTATTCAATACCTTATTATACCAAATTCCACTTGTTTTTGAAAGCCCTGCCAAGCTCTTTAGCCCCTTTTTAATTTTTTGCACGTTTTTCGCATTTTTACCGGCTTTCCGCTATAATAGGAATATGAACCTCAAAGAATCCATTATCGAATTGGCTCACTCCATTGGTATTTCAAAAATTGGCTTTACCACTGCGGATGATTTTTCCTATTTAGAAAAATCCCTCCGCCTAGCTGTGGAAGAAGGCCGAAATTCTGGTTTTGAGCACAAAAATATTGAAGAACGAATCCAACCACGCTTAAGTTTAGCTTCTGCTAAAACGATTATTTCCATTGCCGTTGCCTATCCCCACAAGTTAAAACAACAACCTCAGAAGACGGCCTATAAACGCGGAAAATTCACCCCCAATAGCTGGGGCCTTGATTATCACTATGTCTTGCAGGATAAATTAGACCGCCTAGCACGAGGGATTGAAGAATTAACCGCCGACTTCGAATACAAGGGTATGGTGGATACCGGTGCCTTAGTGGATACCGCAGTTGCTCAACGAGCTGGGATTGGCTTTATCGGAAAGAACGGCCTCGTCATCTCAAAAGAATACGGTTCTTATATGTTTTTAGGGGAGCTCATCACCAACCTAGAGATTGAGCCCGATCAAGCCGTTGACTATGGTTGCGGAGATTGTAACCGCTGTGTAGAAGCCTGCCCGACTTCTTGTTTAATCGGAGATGGCTCTATGAATGCCCGACGTTGCCTTTCCTTTCAGACCCAAGACAAGGGGATGATGGATCTGGAATTCCGTAAAAAGATTAAAACGGTCATCTACGGTTGTGATATCTGTCAAATCTGTTGCCCCTACAATCGTGGTCTGGACAATCCATTAGCCACTGATATCGATCCTGAACTAGCTCATCCAGAATTAATCCCCTTTATTGAGTTATCCAATGGACAATTCAAGGAAAAATTTGGAATGGTCGCTGGTAGTTGGCGGGGAAAGAATATTCTCCAGCGCAATGCTATCATTGCTTTGGCCAATGCTAATGACCGGTCTGCTATTCCTAAACTGTTAGAAATCATCGAAACCTCGCAAAACCAGATTCATATTGCAACAGCCATTTGGTCACTGGGAGAGCTTATTCGAGAAGTCACACCTGACTTGGTTGATTTGTTAACTTCCCTCAAAAACCCAACTCCAGCTATTATAGAAGAACGTGAACGGTTCTTCCAAAAATTCCAATACCAAAACTCACATAATTAAAAACTGCCTAACAAACTTAGGCAGTTTTTAATCATTTCTTTCTTCTCTCATACAGCCTCTCTCAGAAAATTCCTAATAGAGAAAAACTGACAATTCCCCATAGGAGTGCAACGACAAATCCGACTACGACATCACGGACAAAATGGAGTCCTGCCAGAACACGAACTCCTGCCAATAGCAGAGCCAAGAAGAGACCTATGCTCGATAGAAGAGGATTCACTCCCCAGGCTACTGTCGAAATGATTACCGCCGAAAAGACATGCCGACTTGGCATGGAACTCCCCTTGCCTTCTCTCTCTAAAAGAGGCGGAAATGCGCCAAGCTCATAAGGACGGGGCCAATTGATTGCTTTTCGAATGACACTCAGTAATATAAAGCCAGACGCCGGAACCAACAGATAGCCAAGAACAACCCAAATCTCGGAAGCTTTCAGATAAGCTGCCCAAAGAACATAAAAATAAAGGAGTGGCATCAGCAGGGTGACAAGGCGGTTGACCCACTTTAATAAAGAAAGATAATAGGGATGGGACACCAAAAATGGTCTAACCCGTTCATAGAACAAATATTCTTTATTCATCAACAATTTCTCTTCGATCGATTCCTTAACAAGTAGCAACTGGACCTAGATCAAAATCCCTTCCAGGTGATCTAGCTCATGCTGGCAAATTTGGGCCGCAAAACCTTCTAAGCTTATGAGCTGAGGCTTCCAATTCATGTCGCGGTAGGAGACTTGAATCTTTTCAAAGCGGCTCGTTTTTCGGCTCCCTGCCAAAGAAAGGCACCGCTCTTCTGTCTCATAAACTCCTTCTTTCTTGACTAGAACAGGGTTAAAGAGAACCAAGGGCATCAAACCAAATTGGATAATGATCAATCGCTTGCGTACCCCAATCATATTAGCCACCATACCAACACAGGAATCCTGGTGAGCTCGTAAGGTATCTTGTAAATCCTGCGCCAAATACAAATCTTCTTTTGTCGCTTCTTCAGACACTTGACTCAAAAAGAAGGGATCCTTCATAATGGCTTTTTCCATCTTTTCTCCTCTCTTGCTTAAAAAAGAGAAGGTCATTCATCCATCTTCCCGACGAAGAACTCCCTCCCCTAGCATTTCATGCTTTTTGTTGTTTCAGCCTTACCTGATTAGTCTTTTTTGCTGACTTGTTTTGCTAAGACAAAGTTACCCAAGGTTGCTGAACCATTTCCAGCTACCGCAGGAGTCACGATGTAGTCACGAACATCTGGAACTGGTAAGTAGCCGTTCAATAATACTGTGAATTTTTCACGAACGCGATCCAACATGTGCTGTTGTGCCATCACTCCTCCACCAAATACAATCACATCTGGGCGGAAGGTTACAGTCGCATTAACAGCAGCTTGAGCAATATAGTAGGCTTGGATATCCCATACAGAGCTATTGAGCTCGATATTTTCCCCACGAATACCAGTACGAGCTTCCAGGCTTGGACCAGCCGCAAGACCTTCTAAACAGCCTCTGTGGAATGGACACACACCGTTAAATTCTTTTTCAACATCCATTGGGTGTTTGGCAACATAGTAATGGCCCATCTCAGGATGTCCTACTCCACCAATGAATTCACCACGCTGGATGACACCTGCACCAATTCCTGTACCGATTGTGTAGTAGACTAAGTTTTCAATCCGTGCACCCGCATTATTACGAGCGACAACTTCACCATATGCTGAGCTATTTACATCCGTTGTAAAGTAAATCGGTACATTTAATGCACGACGGAAAGCACCTACCACATCAATATTCGCCCAATGGGGTTTGGGAGTTGTTGTAATAAAACCATATGTTTTTGAATTTTTATCAATGTCAATCGGTCCAAATGAACCAATTGCTAAACCAGCAAGAGTTTCAAATTTAGAGAAAAACTCAATACATTTATCAAGGGTTTCAATAGGGGTTGTTGTTGGAAACTGTGTTTTTTCAATGACGTTATTATTTTCGTCACCTACAGCACAAACAAACTTTGTTCCACCAGCTTCAAGACTTCCATATAATTTAGTCATATCAATCCTCTTCTTCAATTCTCTTTTTTTCTATTATATCATAAAGGAAAACGGTTCACTTCTATTCCTTAAAGAAAAAACTACTCTTATTTATGTTTCAACATTAGGTGAGAAACTTTTTTATTCCAAACCTCATCTCCAAACAAAATTCAAGGACTGGAGGATACCCTAACCAGTCCTTGAGCAATCATATTTTAAATTATGCTTTTACTTCAATAATCGCATCGCCTTTAGCAACTGCACCAGTAGCTACTGGAGTTACTGAAGCATAGTCAGCTGTGTTTGTGACGATGACCATTGTTGTATCATCCAGACCAGCTGCTGCAATTTTAGCAGAATCAAATGTTCCAAGAACATCACCAGCTTTAACCTTGTCACCTTGTGCAACTTTTTGCTCAAAACCGTCACCATTCATTGAAACAGTATCAATCCCAACGTGAATCAAGATTTCAGCACCATTCGCTGTCTTCAAACCGAAGGCATGTCCAGTTGCAAAAGCAATCGTTACTTCAGCATCTGCAGGAGCATAAACGACACCTTCAGATGGCTTCACTGCAATCCCTTGACCCATAGCACCGCTTGAGAATACAGGGTCATTCACATTTTCTAAAGCAACAGCTTGCCCAACGATTGGAGAGATGATGGTTTCATCTTGAAGAGATGCTGGAACAGTTCCAGTCACAGCTTCCTCAACAAAACGATCTGTTGTAGCACTTTCAGTTACAGTTGCAGGTTCTTCATCTTCAAAACCAAACATGTAAGTAAGAGCAAAACCAAGTGCAAATGATACTGCAACCATAAGCAAGTATGGGAAGAGTTGACCATTACCAATGTAAAGCATTGTACCTGGGATAATAGTGATACCATTACCAGTACCAGCAAGGCCAAGAAGTGAAGCCAATCCACCACCGATAGCACCAGCGATTAATGAAAGGAAGAATGGTTTACGGAAACGCAAGTTCACCCCGAAGATCGCAGGCTCAGTAATACCTAAGAAGGCAGAAAGAGCAGCCGGGAAAGCCAAAGCTTTCAATTTAGGATTTTTAGTTTTCACACCAACCGCTACAGTAGCAGCACCTTGAGCAGTCATGGCAGCTGTGATGATAGCATTAAATGGGTTGGCATGGTCAGCAGCAAGCAACTGCACTTCAAGCAAGTTAAAGATATGGTGAACACCAGATACGACGATCAATTGGTGAACGCCACCGATGAGCAATCCGCCAAGACCTAATGGTAAGCTAAGGATTGCTTTTGTACCAATTAAGATATAAGTTTCAACTACGTGAAAGACTGGACCAATAACAAAGAGTCCAAGAATAGACATTACAAAGAGGGTTACGAATGGTGTTACCAAAAGATCAAGAACATCTGGAACAACTTTTCGAAGTGATTTCTCAAATTTCGCACCAAGGACCCCGATAATAAAGGCTGGAAGAACAGATCCTTGCAACCCTACGACTGGAATAAAGCCGAAGAATTTCATAGCAGTCACTTCACCACCGGATGCAACAGCCCAGGCATTTGGAAGCGAACCAGAAACAAGCATCATACCAAGAACGATACCAACCGCTGGGTTCCCACCAAAGACACGGAAGGTTGACCAAACGACAAGACCTGGCAAGATGATAAAGGCCGTATCTGTCAAGATTTGAGTATAAGTCGTAACATCTTCTGGAAGAGTCACACCAAGGGCATTCAAGAGTCCACGGACACCCATGAAGAGACCTGTCGCAACAATAACTGGGATGATTGGTACAAAGACATCACCAAATGTACGGATAGCCCGTTGGAACCAATTTCCTTGCTTAGCAGCTTCTGCTTTCATTTCAGCCTTTGTAGATGTTGGTAAACCAAGAGCTACTACTTCATCATAAATCTTATTCACAGTACCAGTACCAAAGATGATTTGGTATTGACCTGAGTTAAAGAAAGCACCTTGTACTTTTTCAATGTTTTCGACAGCATCTTTGTCGACTTTCGCTTCATCTTTCACCATCACACGAAGACGAGTTGCACAGTGAGCAACACTGTTGACGTTCTCAACTCCACCAATCGCATCGATGACTTTTTTTGCAATTTCTGTATTTGACATTTGCAAAAATCTCCTTATTTTTTATTGTTTTGAAAACGGTTCACCCGTCTCTACGCATTTAATTGTACCACGTATTAAGAATATGTCAACCGTTTTGCAGAAAGTTTTTGGTATTTATTTGCAATTTTTGATAGTTTGAAAGAATCTCTTTTTATTTTCATTTAGACAAACGTCCTTCCACTATGTACTGTAGACCTTATCCAGTTTTTGGATTTTCAAAAACTTTCATTTTTTCATTTGTTTTCATAAACCATATCTAGCCTTCACTCCGATTTTTTATGATAAACGTTTGACATTTTTTCTCAATTCTTTGGCCAAAGTCTTGCTTTTTTTTATAGAAATCGGTACTATGGAAGTAAGAAAAATTTTGGAGGAGTCAAATGGAATGGACAACAGAACTTCGGTACAAACGGTATGAAGACTGGACCGGAGAAGAAAAGAAACAAATAAAAGATAATATGGCTAATTCTCCTTGGCATACTCATTACCATGTCGAACCCAAAACCGGCCTTTTAAATGACCCGAATGGTTTCTCCTATTTTAATGGTAAATGGATTCTTTTTTACCAGAATTTTCCCTTTGGAGCCGCTCACGGATTGAAGTCTTGGGTACAACTGGAAAGTGATGATTTAGTTCATTTTAAAGAAACTGGTCTTAAGGTTTTACCAGACACACCTTTAGATAGCCATGGAGCCTATTCTGGTTCGGCTATGCAATTCGATGACAAACTTTTCTTATTCTATACAGGAAATGTACGAGACGAGAACTGGATCCGTCATCCCTACCAAATCGGAGCTCTCTTAGACCAGGATGGAAACCTCGAAAAAATCGACCAAATCCTCATTGATCAACCAGAGGATGCTACCGATCATTTCCGCGACCCACAGATTTTTAAATTCAAAGATCAATACTATGCCATCGTCGGGGGTCAAGACCTTGAGAAAAAAGGATTCGTTCGCCTTTACAAAGCGGTGAATAACGATTATACCAACTGGGTTGAAGTAGGCGATCTTGATTTCAACAATGATCGTACAGCTTATATGATGGAGTGTCCTAACTTGGTCTTCGTCGGCGAGCAACCTGTCCTTCTTTATTGCCCTCAAGGTTTGGACAAAGCAGTCCTCGACTACGACAATATCTACCCAAATATGTATAAGATTGGGGCTTCTTTTGATCCTGAACAAGCTCGTCTCGTTGACGTATCTGAATTGCACAACTTGGACTACGGCTTCGAAGCCTATGCAACTCAAGGCTTCAACACTCCTGATGGAAGAGCCTTAACAGTTAGCTGGTTAGGTTTACCAGATGTCGCATACCCATCCGATCGCTATGACCACCAAGGAGCCTTCTCTTTGGTCAAAGAGCTAACCATTCAGGACGGTAAACTTTATCAATATCCGGTCGAAGCTGTAAAAGAGCTCCGCTCCACTTCTTCCGAGTTTACAAACAAGGAAACAACCAATAATAGCTACGAGTTAGAATTAGCCTTTGAAGCCAATAGCAAAAGTGAGATTGTTCTCCTAGCTGATAAAGAAGGCAAAGGACTTTCTATTACTTTTGATATTGCAAATGGCCAAGTCATTGTCGACCGTAGCCAAGCTGGCGAACAGTATGCCCAAGAGTTTGGAACTACTCGTACTTGCCCGATCGAAAATCAAGCGACAACTGCTACAATTTTCATCGATAACTCGATTTTTGAAATCTTTATCAACAAAGGAGAAAAGGTATTCTCTGGTCGCGTCTTCCCGCATGCTGATCAAACTGGTATTTTGATCAAATCCGGAACACCTACTGGAACATACTACGAACTAGACTATGGTCGCAAAGCTCACTGATGTCGCCAAATTAGCTGGCGTCAGCCCCACGACAGTTTCACGAGTCATTAACAAAAAGGGCTATTTATCTGAAAAAACTGTCTCAAAAGTTAAAGAGGCCATGAGAGAATTGGGCTACAAGCCGAATACGATCGCTCGGAGCCTACAAGGAAAATCAGCCAAGTTAATCGGCTTAATCTTCCCAAAAATCAGCCATGTCTTCTATGCAGAATTAATCGATAAACTGGAAGAAGAACTGTTTAAACATGGGTATAAAACCATTATTTGTAATAGCGAGCATGATTCGGAAAAAGAACGTGAATACATCGAAATGCTAGAAGCCAATCAAGTAGATGGGATTATTTCTGGTAGTCATAATCTGGGAATTGAAGACTATAACCGGGTCACAGCTCCTATTATCGCCTTTGACCGGAACCTCTCCCCTGAGATTCCGGTCGTCTCGTCGGATAACTACGCTGGGGGCGTTCTCGCTGCGGAAACCCTTGCCAAGACAGGGGCAAAAAAGATTATCATGCTCACAGGGAATGATAACTCCAATTCCCCTACTGGCCTCCGGCATGCTGGCTTTGCTTCCGTCCTACCAGAAGCACAAATTATCAATGTTTCCAGTGATTATTCACCCATTCGCAAAGAAATGGAAATCAAGTCCATCTTGACCCAGCAAAAACCGGATGCCATCTTTGCGTCTGACGATCTAACGGCTATTTTGGTGATGAAAATCGCTGACGAACTCGGCATTGCCATTCCAGAAGACCTGAAGATCATTGGCTATGACGGGACCTACTTTATCGAAAATTATTTCCCCCGTCTCACCACCATCAAGCAACCCTTACAGGAAATTGCTCGCCTGACGGTCGACCTTCTTCTTCAAAAAATCGAAGGAAAAGACGTAAAAACAACAGGCTATTTTCTCCCAGTGAGTGTTTTACCTGGCAAAAGTGTTTAAAAGAGAGTGGGACAGAAATCGGTAATTCGTTAGAATTCGATTTCGTCGT
>NZ_JWAK01000039.1:0-59418 GCF_001069335.1 Streptococcus sp. 1171_SSPC | reverse complement strand
AAATCAGCGTAGTAGAGCCCACTCAACCACTGCGTCTTGTTCGACAATCCAAAGTCAATTGAGAGGCCGGACTTTTGTACCAGTCTTTTTCCTTATCATGATCAAGCGAAGCTCTATACTCAAAAAGAAACCACCCGTGAAGGTGGTTTCTTTTCTATCTTATTCCGCTTCCGTTACGAATTGGCTTAAGACACCATTCACAAACCGAGCAGATTTTTCATCTGAAAATGTTTTAGCTAATTCAATCGCTTCATTCACTGCAACCAATTGAGGGGTATCAAAGGAAGTGATTTCAAATACACCCAAACGAAGAATGTTTTTCTCCACTAGAGTCAATCGTTCGACGGTCCATCCAGTTTTCAAGTGTTGGGCGATTTGTTGATCTAATTCATCTTTTGATTGACGAACACCAGATACCAAATTGAGTAGAAAAGCTGGAATTTCCACTTCCTGGTCTGTTTCCTCTTTGTCATGAGTAAAAGCAAATCGACACGCTTCTACAACATCCCCTTCATACTCTAAACTCATTAGAGCTTGAAAGGCACGCTCCCGTAGATCACGACGTGATTCAAATAAAATATCAGTCATTGAGGAAATCCTCATTAAACAAATCTTTCAAATCAGGTTTCGCTGCTTTTTCAGTCACGATTCCAACCACATGGATATTGACATCATCCAAGGTCACATCTGCCATATTGTAGACAGCTGTTTTTACTGCTTTTTGGATCGCAACCGCTACTTTAGGGACTGCTACACCATACTCTAGATAGAGGTAAATATCAACAGAGATTTGACCATCTTCTTGTGTACGAAGGTAAACCCCACGTCCAAGAGCACGTTTTGAAAGGCTATCCGATACACTCTTGTTTTCAAGAGAATGAACACCATCTACTTTTGCAGTCGCAATCGCAATAATTTTTTCTAGCACACGAGGTGCAATGACGATTTCGCCGTATTGTTCAGTTGCCATAGAAGTTCCTTTCTATCAGACCTATTTTAGAGCTGATTAGGCACGAGAAACGTAAGTTCCTTCAGCTGTATTGATAATCAATTTTTGTCCTGCTTCGATGAAGTCTGGAACGTTTACCACAAGACCTGTTTCCATTGTAGCTGGTTTACCAGAACCTGTCACTGTAGCACCTTTAATAGATGGTTGAGTTTCAGCAACTGTCAATTCAACAGTTGTAGGAACCGTCACCCCAATCACTTCGCTTCCGTAGAATTGGATTTTCACTTCTGAGTTTTCAAGGATGTAAAGCAATTCGTTCTCAACATTGACAACAGGAATTTCATATTGGTCGTATGTTTCAGTATTCATGAAGTAAGCTGTGTCATCCATTTTATACAAGTATTGAGCTGGTACAGTTTCAATAATAGCTTGCTCAAATTTTTCTTCTGGACGGTAGCTTGTATCAAAAGTTGAACCAGTACGTACATCACGCAATTTCATACGCATGATGGTGTTTCCTTTACCTGGTTTGTGGTGGCTCGCTTCCAAAACGCGGATCAATTTTCCATCAGCTGTTTCAAAAGTCATACCAGCTTTCAACTTACTTGCTTCAATCATGTTTTCATACCTCTTTTTAAAAATATATTACTCTTTATTTTATCACAAATGCTCAGATTTCTCAAATCTGTCTCTGCAAATTTCCTTAGATCACAATCAATTCTTTCGGTGCCAAGGTCAAGACTTCACAACCGGTTTCCGTAATCAAGAGATCATCTTCAATCCGAACACCAGACAGGCCTTCAATGTAGATCCCTGGCTCATCTGTCAAGACCATGCCGGCCTTGATAACTTCTTTGGAAGTTTGGCTGAAGTAAGGCTCTTCATGGATGTCCAAGCCAATTCCATGACCAATTCCATGAGTAAAGTACTGACCGTATCCTGCAGCCTCAATAATATCCCGAGGAATTTTATCAAAATCACGGAAACCGAGTCCATCCTTAGCTTCAGCAATGAGAGCTTGGTTGGCTTTCAAGACCGTTTCGTAAATTTCTCTTTCCTTGTCGCTGACATGACCTGCATAAATGGTCCGGGTCATATCACTGACGTAATGGTTGTAAAGACAGCCAAAGTCCAAGGTCAAGGCATCCCCAGGAGAGATGATGCGATCACTTGGAGTCGCGTGGGGCATAGCAGAGCGCTCTCCCGCAGCAGAGATGATATCAAAGGATACACCTGAAGCCCCCAATTCCCGCATTCTGAAATCCAGGAAGGTCGCCGCTTCTAACTCTGTTGTTTGGCCAACCTTGATAAATTCCAGCACGTCCAGGAAGGCTTGATCTGAAATACTGCAGGCCTTGCGGATGGTTGCTACTTCTGTCTCATCTTTAATCAAACGAAACTCCATTACAAAATCAGACAAGGCTCTTAGAGCGACTCCTGAGAAAGCGGTCGCTAGACGGGTATGGTAGCCAACTGTGATCTCATCCTCAAAGCCAAGTTCTTGGATCGCTGCGTCTTTGACAATTTTTGCCACTTCTTCCAATTCATTGCGGGTCTCCATAATCTCAACAAAGGGAAAACAAGTCGCATGGGCATGAATGGTATAGCGAGAATCTGTAAAGAGGACCACGCGCTCTTCTGTCACCAAAACAGTCCCATTTGATCCCCAGAAATTGGTCAAATAGTAAACATTTTTTAAGTTGTTAATGAGGACAGCTTTTAAATCCTGTGCCTTCATTTTAGTTCGTAGATTTGTAATTCGTTGGTTCATTGTAATTTCCCTTTCAAATACTGTCCTGTAAAACTAGCTGGGTTGCTAGCTACCTCTTCTGGTGTTCCTGTCGCAATAATGGTACCACCACCGACTCCACCTTCAGGGCCTAAGTCGATGATATGGTCCGCTGTCTTAATGACATCCAAGTTGTGCTCAATGACCAAAACGGTATTGCCATCATCCACAAAGCGTTCCAAAACCTTGAGCAAACGAGAGATATCTTCGGTATGAAGACCTGTTGTCGGCTCATCCAAAATATAAAAAGACTTACCTGTCGAACGTTTATGAAGCTCAGAAGCCAACTTCATCCGCTGGGCTTCTCCTCCTGAAAGTGTCGTTGCCGGTTGTCCTAAGGTCACATAGCCCAAGCCGACATCCTTGATGGTTTGTAATTTGCGATTAATCTTTGGAATATGTTTAAAGAAATCCACCGCATCATTGACGGTCATGTCCAAAATCTGGGAGATATTCTTTTCTTTATAGTGAACTTCTAAGGTTTCACTGTTGTAGCGTCGCCCATGGCAGACTTCACACGGTACATAGACATCCGGTAGGAAATGCATCTCAATCTTGATGATCCCATCTCCCGAACAAGCCTCACACCGACCCCCTTTGACGTTGAAACTAAAACGGCCTTTTTTGTAGCCTCTAATCTTGGCTTCATTGGTTTGGGCAAAGAGGTCACGAATGTCGTCAAATACACCTGTATAGGTAGCCGGATTGGATCGCGGAGTGCGGCCAATCGGGCTCTGGTCAATATCGATCAGTCGATCAATGTGCTCAACTCCTGAAATAGTCTTGTATTTCCCGGGTTTCTCTGAATTGCGATTCAATTTTTGAGCCAGCGTTTTTTTCAAAATACTGTTGACCAAGGTTGACTTGCCTGAGCCTGAAACGCCAGTAACAGCAATGAACTTGCCCAGCGGGAAGCGTGCTGTCACCTCTTTTAAGTTATTTTCAGCGGCCCCTGTCAATTCGATAAAGCGACCATTGCCTATCCGCCGTTCCGTTGGTACGGGGATAGCCCGTTTTCCAGAGAGGTACTGACCAGTGATGGATTTGCTATTGCGGGCTACCTGCTTAGGCGTTCCAGCCGCAACAATCTCGCCTCCAAAGACACCGGCACCTGGGCCGACGTCGATCAGGTAATCAGCCTCTCTCATGGTATCCTCATCGTGTTCGACCACGATCAAGGTATTGCCCAAATCACGCATTTTCTTGAGACTGGCAATCAAGCGATCATTGTCCCGCTGATGAAGACCGATCGAAGGCTCATCCAGGATATAGAGGACACCTGAGAGGTTGGATCCAATCTGGGTCGCCAAGCGAATCCGCTGACTCTCTCCCCCTGATAGAGTCCCGGCCGAGCGAGACAGGGTCAGATAGCTCAAGCCAACATTGTTCAAGAAGGTCAAACGATCCTTGACTTCCTTGAGAATCGGTCGCGCAATGGTCTCCTCATTCTTGGTTAATTTAAGATCAGCTACCACCTTAAGATGGTCCTCAATGGACAAGTCCGAGATTTGCCCAATATGTAGCCCCTTCTCTCCTCCCACTCGGACAGACAAGGCCTGGTCATTCAAGCGATACCCATGGCAGGTGACACAAGTCAATTCATTCATGTAGGACAACATCTGATTGCGAGTAAAGTCGCTAGACGTTTCGTGGTAGCGGCGATTAATATTGGTAACGACCCCTTCAAAAGGAATGTCAATATCGCGAACCCCACCAAATTCATTCTCATAATGGAAATGGAATTCCTTGCCCTCAGAACCATAAAAAATCAAGTCCCGCTCTTCTGGAGACAAGTCTTCAAAGGGCTTGTCCATATCAATCCCAAACTGGATCATGGCCTGCTCCAACATCTGAGGATAGTAGTTAGAAGAAATCGGATTCCATGGCGCTAGTGCTCCTTCACGGAGAGTCTTGCTAGCATCTGGAACAACCAAATCCAAGTCCACCTCTAGCTTGATCCCCAGCCCATCACAATCTGGACAAGAGCCAAAGGGAGCATTAAATGAAAAGAGACGCGGTTCCAACTCAGGGACGGTAAAGCCACAAACCGGGCAAGCATAATGCTCTGAAAAGAGCAGTTCGTTTTCGTCCATGGTATCGATGACCACGTAGCCATCTGCGATCCGAAGGGCCGCTTCGACCGAATCAAAGAGACGGGACCGAATGCCATCTTTGATGACAATCCGGTCTACGACAACCTCAATTGTGTGCTGTTGGCTTTTGGATAATTCTGGGACTTCTGTCACATCAAAGATTTCACCATCCACACGCACCCGGACATAGCCGTCTTTTTGCACCTTTTCGATGATGTTCTTATGTTGGCCTTTTTTCTTACGAACAATGGGAGCTAAGATTTGCAGGCGTTGGCGCTCCGGCAATTCCAAAACTTGGTCTACTATTTGCTCGACCGAAGAAGCCGTAATCGCTCCATGCCCATTGATACAGTAGGGAGTCCCCACACGAGCATATAAAAGACGTAAGTAATCGTTGATTTCAGTTGTCGTTCCAACCGTTGACCGCGGATTTTTGCTGGTTGTTTTTTGGTCAATGGAAATGGCTGGACTTAAGCCATCAATCGAGTCCACATCGGGCTTTTCCATATTTCCTAAAAACTGACGAGCATAGGCTGACAGGCTCTCTACATAACGTCTTTGTCCTTCCGCATAGAGAGTGTCAAAGGCTAAGCTCGATTTCCCAGAACCTGATAGACCAGTGACCACGACCAGCTTATCTCGAGGGATTTCAACATCAATATTTTTTAAATTATGAGCACGCGCTCCATGAATGACAATTTTATCGAGCATTTCTTCCACTTTTCATCAATTTATTTATCCTTCATTATATCAAATTTTTCAGCATTCTTTTATCCAAAAGCGTGCTTTTTCTGTTATAATGTTAAGGTGTAAAAAAACAAGGGGAGGCACCATGAAACAGGTCTTTTTATCGACAACGACTGAATTTAAAGAAATAGAGACACTGGAACCCGGTAGCTGGATTAACCTTGTCAACCCTTCCCAAAGTGAGTCGATGGAAATCGCTTCTGCTTTTAACATCGATATTGCCGACTTACGGGCACCGCTCGATGCGGAAGAAATGTCTCGTATGACCATCGAAGATGAGTATACCTTGATCATCGTAGACGTTCCCATCAAGGAAGAGCGGAACAATCAGACCTACTATGTCACCATCCCTTTGGGAATCATCCTAACAGAAGAGGCTATCATCACCACTTGCTTGGAAGAGTTGCCTCTCCTAGACACCTTTATCAATCGTCGCTTGCGGAATTTCTATACCTTCATGCGATCCCGCTTCATCTTCCAGATCCTTTATCGCAATGCGGAGCTCTACTTGTCCGCGCTTCGTACCCTGGATCGTAAGAGTGAACTGATTGAAAGTCAACTGCACAAATCAACGCGTAATGAAGAGCTGATTGAACTGATGGAATTAGAAAAGACCATCGTCTACTTCAAGGCCTCTCTGAAAACCAATGAGCGCGTGATCAAGAAATTGACCAGTGCCACCAGCAACATTAAGAAATACCTGGAAGACGAGGATCTGTTGGAAGATACCTTGATCGAGACCCAACAGGCCATTGAGATGGCGGATATTTATGGAAACATCCTCCACTCCATGACCGATACCTTCGCATCGATCATCTCCAACAACCAGAACAATATCATGAAAACCTTGGCCATGGTGACCATCGTCATGTCCATCCCAACCATGATCTTCTCGGCTTATGGCATGAACTTTAAGAACAATGATCTCCCCCTCAACGGAGAACCTAATGCTTTCTGGCTCATTATCTTTATTGCCTTTGCCATGACCGGATCGCTCGTTGTCTACCTCATCCATAAAAAATGGTTCTAACACCTACTAATAACACTAAGGAGTATTTATGTCTCAATTTGATTTGACTCAATTAAGTAAAAAAAATCAAGAATTCGTTCGCATCGCTAAACACCAATTGATTGAAAACGGAAAAACAGAAGAAGAGGCTACTAGCCTGATTGAAGAAATTCTTCCAGCTATCTTTGAAAACCAACCAAAAGGAGTAACAGCGCGAACTCTCTTTGGAGCTCCAACTGTTTGGGCCAATGCTTTTAGTGATAAGGAACGCTACGAAAAAGAGCATCCAAAAGAGAATGATGCTCCTCATCTCATGATCACAGATTCTTTCCTTCTTGTCTTTGGTCTCTTTGCTGCCATTTCAGCCTTCATGAACTTATTTGCTCCTCAGGGAACCACTTATGGACTCCTCACATTGACTCTTGGTAGCTTGGCTGGTGGGGTTGTGCTCTATTTGATGTATTACTACTTCTACCAATACTACGAAGTTTCTAAACGTGGAATGAAACGGCCTGCTTTAACCAAGTCACTTCCTATCCTAATGTTGGCGATGATCCTTTGGGTTGTGATTCTCATGGTCACTGCTTTGCTCCCACAATTCCTCAATCCGCGTGTACCAAACTGGTTCATGCTCTTACTCGGTGGTGGGGCTCTTCTCCTCCGCTACTATTTGAAGAAAAAATACAATATCAAGAGCGCCAATACAGCACCTCAACGACGCTAAAAAGAAACGGATGAAGTTTTCATCCGTTTTTGTTTTACTGTATTTACCTGTTCAACCTTTTTGAAAAATAGAGGACTAAGTCATCATTGTTTTCACAAGAACTGTAAGGATCCGAGGGCTGATCCCTAAACCAAACTCCAGATCCATCTGGGATATAGCCCCGTTTGACATACAGTCTTTGAGCTGGGCCATAACCCGAGTGTAAACCAACCCCTAAAGTAACAATCTCTGATAGTAGCCGGACTCTTTTTTCCGCCTCTTCTAAGAGTTGATTCCCAATTCCTCGATTTCTAAATGGCTCAAAAACATTAAAATCAGATAGTTCAGGATAGACTCCCACGAAAGGGCCGTGCTTGGCATAAGGCAATATAGTGATATAACCTGCCACAAATCCATCCGACTCAGCTACTAATACGTCTCTCTTTCCGTTCTCCTGATCCTGAAAATAGCTGGCCAAGATATCCTCTCTACCCGGCCACCCTTGATGGATAAAGGCTTGAGAGATCCCTTCAATATCATACTCCATCATACTTCTGATGATTGTGCTTTCCTTCATGTTGCGCTCCTTGATACCTTTCTCCCCCTCATTATAGCATAATTAGAGCTTGGGAAAGGTTAAAGAGGGCCACCCGGACCTAACTCACTATTACATTTCTATGCTCGCAAAAAAAGATTCAAAAGGGTCTGAAAAAGAGGTCCACTGGACCTCAACTCGCTCTTACATTTCCAGGCTCGTGAAAAAAGACCCGTAAGGGTCTTTTCTTTAATCTTCGTTTACGAAAGGCATCAAAGCCATTACGCGAGCGCGTTTGATAGCTGTTGTTACTTTACGTTGGTTCTTCGCTGAAGTTCCAGTTACACGACGAGGAAGGATTTTCCCACGTTCTGAAACGAAACGGCTAAGAAGCTCAGTATCTTTGTAATCAACATATTCAATTTTGTTTGCTGCGATGTAATCAACTTTTTTACGGCGTTTGAATCCGCCACGACGTTGTTGAGCCATGTTTATTTCTCCTTTATAGTTTTAATTCGTTAAACCCATTCTTAGAATGGTAGATCGTCATCCGAGATGTCCATTGGATTAGCTCCGAATGGATTGTCATCACGTCCAAAGTTTGGTGTTGCATTTGATGGTTCAGATCCTCCAAAGCTTGGAGCTGCACTTCCTGCAAATCCTCCAGCTGAAGCATAACCACCACCTGCTTGTCCTTCACGATTCGCGCGGCTTTCCAACAATTGGAAGCTGTCCGCTACGACTTCAGTGACATAAACACGTTGACCTTGCTGATTCTCATAATTACGAGTCTGGATACGACCTGTAATCCCAACTAAGGCACCCTTTTTAGCCCAATTCGCTAAATTTTCAGCTTGTTGACGCCAAATCACACAGTTGATAAAGTCCGCATCTCGTTCACCATTTTGGTTTTTAAAATTACGGTTAACCGCGAGTGAGAATGTCGCAACAGCCTGATTTTGAGGGGTATAACGAAGCTCAGCATCTCGAGTCATACGACCTACAAGTACAACATTGTTAATCATTAGTCACCTTCTTTATTCGTTAGGGCTTACGCGTCAACTTTTACGATCATGTGACGAAGAATGTCACCGTTGATTTTTGAAAGACGGTCGAACTCGTTAAGAGCTGCATCGTCGTTCGCTTCAACGTTTACGATGTGGTAAAGTCCTTCACGGAAATCTTGGATTTCGTATGCAAGACGACGTTTTTCCCAATCTTTTGATTCAACAACAGTTGCACCGTTGTCAGTCAAGATAGAGTCAAAGCGTGCTACCAAAGCGTTTTTAGCTTCTTCTTCAATGTTTGGACGAATAATATAAAGAATTTCGTATTTAGCCATTGATATGTTCCTCCTTTTGGTCTAATGACCCCAAGTTTTTGCAAGGGGTAAGTGAGGTTTGCTCACAAGAAACTATTATACCAGACTTTGGGATAGAAGGCAAGTAAAAATACCTTCTCTACATTCTTTTCGAAAAGTTTTATTTTTCTTCTATTATTTTCTCTCCTTTTTTACAACAAGGAAATCTCTCCCTTTCCTTAAAGAAAACTGATATCAGTTAGCTTTAAGAAAGGGCCGTTATACTACCTTCATCACAAACAAGAAACGAGGAACGCTTATGAATTATTTAGTCATCCCCGCTTATCAACCCGATCAAAAACTTCTCAAACTGGTAAATAAACTGAGAGAAAAATGTAACTTCTCCATTATCGTTGTGGACGATGGTAGTTCTGAGGACTGCCAAGCGATTTTTGAAAAATTAGACGGACTAGCTACAGTCCTTCACCACGAAACCAACCTTGGAAAAGGAGGGGCGCTCAAAACAGCTTACACCTACATTCAAGAGCAAGGGCAATATGGAACAGTCATCACCGCTGATGCTGATGGTCAACATAAGGTTTGGGACGTCTTCCGCGTAGCCAATCAATCACAAGAAAATCCGAACCAATTGGTTCTAGGGGCACGCGCCTTTTCAGGCAAGGTTCCTTTGCGTTCTGCTTTTGGAAATAAATTGACCCGCTTCTTGTTCAAGCAACAAACAGGGGTCGCTGTGACAGATACGCAGACTGGCCTTCGAGCCTTTACAACCAACATGATCCCCTTTATGTTAGATATCGAGGGACAACGGTATGAGTACGAAATGAATGTGCTCCTCGCAGCTAGCAAGGCCTTTCCCATCTTGGAAGTTCCGATTGAAACAGTCTATATCAATGACAATGAAGGGTCCCACTTCCGTCCTATTCGCGACGGTCTCATGATCTACAAGGACATGTTCAAGTTTGCCCTCTCTTCCCTGAGTAGCTTTATCGTGGATTACCTGGTCTATGCCTTCTTCCTTTTCGTGATGTTGGCTGTGCCGATTAGTCTTCGGATCCTCCTTGCAAACGGGATCGCTCGTGTGGCCAGCTCCATCTTTAACTACTCGACCAACAAACGTCTAGTCTTTAAGAACAAAGACAGCCTGGCTCGAACCGGAAGTGGTTACTTGGGACTTGCGATTGGACTCTTTATTCTCGATACCCTCTTGATTCGACTTTTCTATACAAGCTTTGGTCTCCATTTGCTCCTCAGCAAAGTGATCGTCGGACTCTTGCTCTTCGTCGTCTCATGGTTGATTCAGAAAAAAATCATTTTCAAGGAAAGGACTGCACCCACTCATGAAATTCTTTAAAAAATCGTATACCTATGCTGCTTGTTTCGGCATCCTGCTAACAAGCTCCTTCAGCTATTCTATGCTCAAGACCTTTATCTTATCGGATGCTATCCAAACAGTCAAAGCTACGACCACTGATACCAAGGCGGCTGAGGAGGCAGCAGCCTCTGCTACTACTACAGATACCAGTTACTCCGATGACAATATCCAGGTGAGCCTGACAGAAACAACAGTTGAAAACACTCAAGTTTACATTGCAGATATTACGGTTAGCTCTTCTGACTATCTAAAAACTGCTTTTGCTCAAAATACCTACGGGACAAACGTGACGGCTAAGACGTCCGTCACTGCAGCTGAAAATAATGCTATTCTAGCCGTCAATGGAGACTACTACGGTGCTAATAGCACCGGCTATGTCATCCGAAATGGAGTGGTCTACCGCGATACGGTTCGCGAAGACTCTAGCAATGGCGACTTAGCGATTTATAAAGATGGTTCCTTCAAGGTTATCTACGAAGATGAAATCACTGCGGATCAGTTGGTCAAAGACGGGGTTGTTAATCTCCTTGCCTTCGGACCTTCCTTGGTTGAAGATGGAGTAATTACTGTCGATACGAACTCAGAGGTGGGACAATCCATGGCGTCTAATCCACGTACTGCCATTGGGATCATCGATGAAAACCACTACATCATTGTCGTCTCGGACGGCCGGACTTCAGAGAGTGAAGGGCTTTCTCTCTACCAATTAGCGGAAGTGATGAAATCGTACGGCGTCAAAACAGCCTACAACCTGGATGGTGGTGGATCTTCTACACTTTACTTCAATGGCCAAGTTATTAACAAACCAACTACAAATGGTACTATCTCAGAAAGGGCGGTGAGTGACATTGTCTACATCGGTTACTAATCCTATCAAACAACGGTTGAAAAAGACCATCCTCTGGTACACTCTGATTACAGCTTTCTTCTTCGTCGGAAGTCGCATCTACGAACACTTTAGTTTTGGCGAAACCTCTGCCTTCATGCACTACCTCTTCTTGATTCCTTTGATCGGCGGCACCCTGCTAGTGGCTCTGCAACTAGTGGTAAAAGGCCTTTCTCGACTCACTCTCAATCTTTGGAACTCAGCAGTTGCCACGGCAACTGCTGGAGTCCTCTACCGAGGCATTGTTAACCTCTCTGGTCGTTCAACAACTCTCGACCAACCCTACTATTATGTCGCAGGGATTTTCCTAGCCCTTGCCCTCATCAGCATCTTCTTTGTCCGAAGTGTCTGGGTGGAGAAAACAAAGTTAAGTACTTAATATTGAAAGCTCTTATCCAATTATTATGGATAAGAGCTTTTAGATTTTTTACAATACTATCTATCAAAAAAGAAATCAGAATAACTTCTGATTTCTTTTGAAATAAACTTATTTATTTACGTTTTCCCATTTCCAGTTGTGTACTTCTGGAATATCATCACCATGTTCACGGATGTAAGCATTGTGGAAGGCAATTGTTTCGTCCATTTGAGCTGCGAATTCAGCTGCTTCTGCTCCAAGAGCTGCATTGGCTGCATCTTGTGCCAAGTGGAAGCGATCCAATTCAGACATGACACGCATATCGAATGGTGTTGTGATATCTCCGTTTTCACGGTAACCATGTACACGAAGGTTATGGTTGTGACGGTTGAAGAAGATGTCACGGATCATGCCTTCATAACCGTGGAAGGCAAAGATCACAGGTTTATCAGTTGTGAAGACTTTGTCGAACTCTTCATCTGAAAGTCCACGCGCATCGACGGATGGGTGACGCAATTTCAAGATATCTACCACATTGACAAAGCGGATCTTCAATTCTGGGAAGGCCTTGTGCAAGATTGTAATGGCTGCAAGAGCTTCAAGGTTTGGCTCTGTACCTGCAGCTGCAATGACAAGATCTGGATCTTCATCTGCTGAAACAGTTGATGCCCAATCGATCACCTTGTATCCTTCACGAACCAATTCTTCCGCTTCATCAGCTGAGTAGAATTGAGGACGTGGGTGTTTAGAAGAAACGATCAAGTTAATCATATCTTCTGCCTTGAAGGCTTGGTCCATCACCGCAAGCAACGTATTCGTATCTGCTGGCAAGTACTCACGGATGTATTCTGGAGTTTTTTCTGCCAAGTGAGTCAAGATACCTGGATCTTGGTGAGTGTAGCCATTGTGGTCTTGTTGGAAAACAGTTGAAGTCGCAATCAAGTTTAAGGCAGGGTAGTTTTTACGCCATGTCGTGTGAGTCTTAGATTTACGCAACCATTTAAAGTGTTGAGTAATCATAGAGTCCACGACACGAAGGAATGATTCGTAAGAAGCGAAGAATCCGTGACGACCTGTCAAGACATATCCTTCGAGCATACCTTCTGCTTGGTGCTCTGACAATTGAGAGTCAATGACACGTCCAGCAGGGCTCAAAGCTTCATCGTAGTCTGGTTTCGTACGTCCTAACCATTGACGGCTTGTACGAGTGAAGACTTCTTGAAGACGGTTTGATTTGGTTTCATCTGGTCCAAAGATACGGAAGTTATGTGGGTTCGCATCCACAAGATCTGCCGCATACTTACCAAACTCGATCATATCTTGGGCCATGATAGCACCTGGTGTTTCGATCTTGAAGGCATGTTTCTTCCAATCAGCAGTGTCCATTGGTTTGATGACACCTGCGTTTGTGATTGGGTTCATAGCCATGCGACGGTCACCTTTTGGTGCAATTTCAGCAATTTCAGGAAGCAATTTACCAGTTTCGTCGAACAATTCAGCTGGACGATATGATTCCAACCATGAAAGAAGAGCATCCACATGCTCCATATGGTGAGCATCTACTGGGATTGGAACTTGGTGAGCACGGAATCCACCCTCGATTGGTGTACCTTCCCAAGCTTTTGGTCCAGTCCAACCTTTAGGAATACGAGCAATCAAGACAGGGTATACTGGTTGAGTTGCTTCTTCTGCAGAACCTTTACGAGCTTCTGCTTGGACTTTCTTGATTTCTTCAATCGCTTCGTCCAATTTTTCTGCAAACAAAGCATGAGCTGCTTCGTGGTCGTCAGAAATAGCCGTTACGTCTGCAAAGATTGGTTTCCATCCAAGACCTTCAAAGAAGAGGGCCAATTCTTCGTCTGTTTTGCGTTCGAAAATCGTTGGGTTGTGGATCTTCCCACCGTTGAGGTAGAAGATTGGAAGAACAGCACCATCGTTAACTGGGTTCAAGAAGGTATTAGCCAACCAACCAGCCATCAATGGACCAGTTTCTCCTTCGCCATCACCGATTACGGTTGCAGCAATCACATCTGGATTATCCAAAACAGCTCCAGCTGCGTGAGAAAGAGCATAACCAAGTTCTCCACCTTCGTGGATAGATCCTGGAGTTTCAGGTGCCGCGTGAGAGGCAATCCCTCCTGGGAATGAGAAGATTTTACATAGGTGTTTAAATCCTTCTTCATTTTGTGGGATATTTGGATTCAATTCTGTGTAAGAACCATCTAAGTAAGAGTTGGACACCATAACTTGTCCACCATGACCTGGTCCTTCAATGTAAAACATATCCAAGTCGTATTTGTTGATGGCACGGTTCAAGTGAGCATAGATAAAGTTTTGTCCTGGTACAGTTCCCCAGTGTCCGATTGGGTGAGCCTTCAAGTCGTTTTCAACCACTTCACGTTTCAACAATGGGTTGTCTTTTAAGTACATTTGAGCAGCCGAAATGTAGTTGGCTGCACGCCACCACGCATCCACTTTATCCAAGTAAGCTTTGCTGTTAAAATCAACAGTCATATTGTCTCCTCTCAAATTCTAGCTATGATTCTGATGAATTAGAATCCAGTGCAAGTATTTAGGTTATAAACATCCTGTTTCATTCATATGAAGACAGAACGAACGCGAACCAAATTTAATTCAATTCTTTTCTATTCTATCAATAATTTAGCTTTTTGTATATAGAAAAAATTAAAAAAAATATAGTTTTTTATAAAAAGTTGCAAATCTCTTTTAAAATCAAAGCATTTTTCAATCATTTTACAAACAAGTTTTTGCTTAAACCTCTCAAAAAGCCTTTGAAATCAGCTATCTATAAATTTCCTTGTCACATAAAATCTTTCATGATATACTTTAGATATCAAACTAAAGGAGATCGGTATGATAAAGGAAAAACGCAATAAAGGATTTGTGTCAGGTCTGGTGCTTGCCCTTGTCTTCCTTGCATTCGCAGGATTAGTATTTTCATTATGGATGGGACGCCAGAACCCTTCCACTAGCTTTGCGAAGGCAGAAAAGTCTGGGGACCCTGTAACGATGCAAGTCTATGATATTACACGAGAACCTGTCGGAACTGTGGACAACGGCCACGTCCTCTATATCGTCCAGTACGATATCCAAAACGATGGTAAGTTTGCAGGGATCGAAGCCAAAAAAGACGATGCGACGATTAAAGAAATCGTTGATAAGGCAAAAAATGGGGAACTGCTGACCAAACCTTATCGACTAAAAGGAACGCAATTAGCCCCTTTGGCAAAGGATAGCAAAAATACGTCTCGTAACGGTCGCCTTGTCGGCTATAGCGACTACATCCATTCCCTTCTCGACCCGACTTCTGTCGTGTCACTTAATATGACGACCAGCTATTACTTAAGCCTCACAGAGTACAACAAAGACTCCTTATTCCTCTTAATTGGTTCAGCTGCTCTTGCTGGACTTTCTATCATAATGGTCGTAGCCAGCTTCTCCGTACGGAAACGGACCATTGCTTCCTATCAGGAACTCCACCAAAACTATCCCGAACTCCAAGGAGATCTGTCCCGCCTGTCTGATGAAGCCAGCTACTACAATCAAGACTTAAAAGTTATCTTGTACAAAAATCATTTGATTACCTATTTCAGAGGAACGCAAACGATTGATTTACGAGAGGTTCAACAACTATACTTACATGTCACTCGAGTTCGTCAATCAGGGATTGCTCGCTCAATCTTCCAATTGTGCTACATCCGCAAGGACAAACCAAAGAAACAGCACCGCCTAGCCATTAAGAATAAGAAGAACGCTGAAGAACAACTCTACACTCTTTTTGCACAGGTATCTGAGAGATTCCCAGATGTCAAGGTTGGAATTTAAAGCTTTCCAACTCCCTTTGGAAATACTTTTCTCAGCACTAAAATCCCCTCATCAGAATCAGTTGATGAGGGGATTTTTTTCTATTTAGGTCACATTTGAAACGAGAGGATTAAATCACTTTTTTACCATTTTTATAGACATCTGTCACTAGGTTGGTCGCGAAGAAATAGAAGAGATAATCTAGATTTGGTGCATCGTAAATCGTGATATCGGCTTGTCAAACAAGATCTAAGCTTCCGATTTTTAGGATTACTATAAAAAAGTGTATCTTCGCATGTATTTTTCTTAAACAAAAAAATCAAAAGGGAGAGGAGCAAGAGGGTACTTTTGAATTCCCTCTGTTCTTCTCCCTATTTTTTGATTTCTCAACTCACTTCAAGTTTGGTTTTGTGGTGGAAGAGAGCTTCCGTAGCCTGATGCACTTGATGAGCTACTTCTGCATTATTCATCGTGTATAGATGAATTCCTGCTACATCTTGAGTAACCAAATCAACGATTTGATCCACCGCATAGGCTAAACCAGCCGCACGAAGGGATTTTGGATCATGTTCATACTTATCCAGAATGGCTTTGAATTTCCGTGGGATATGAACATTTTCACAAGTCTTCAACAAGCGAAGGGCCTGGTTTCTGTTAAGAATTGGCATCACCCCTGCATGAATGGGAACATCAATTCCCGCCAAGGTACACTTATCTTGAAAATCGTAGAAACGCTCATTGTCAAAGAAAAGCTGAGTCACTAGGCTCGAACATCCAGCATCCACTTTCTTTTTCAGATTTTGAATATCTGAAATTTGGTTTGGCGAATCTGGGTGACCTTCTGGGTAACAAGCACCGATCACATCAAAGTGAGGAGCTTCTGTTTTAATAAATTCAATCAAGTCCGTTGCATAACGAAAGTCTTTTAAAGGCTCAATACCAGGAATAATATCACCACGAAGGGCCAAAATCCGATGAACCCCTACTTGATCTAATTCATGAAGGGTATCTGCTACTTTTTCCTTGCTTAGATAGATGGCAGGTAAGTGGGCAATGGTCGGAATAGACAATTCATTCTGAATATGATTGGCTAAAGCAACCGTCGTCTCTTTGATATTGTATTTATTATTGCTAGCTGTCACACTGATAAAGTGTGGAGCTAATTCCTGCATATTTTCCAAGGCACGTAAGAGCTTGGCATTGCCTACTTCAGGATTTGGAGGGAAAACCTCAAAGGAGAGCGACGGTGTTTGCTTAGTCATCAAATGTATTCCTTTCTTGATTGAGCAATTTTTTTTGCTATCGAGCAAGCTTAGGAATTTCTACTTGCTTTATAGCGCTTTACGAGCAGCTTTTGCCGCTTCTACAAGACGGATCAAGCTTTCTTTTGTTTCTTTAATTCCACGTGTTTTCAAACCACAGTCAGGGTTGATCCAAACTTTTCTGCTTGGTACTTTGGCAAGGATCGCTTCGATAGTGTGATCGATTTCGCCTTCGTTAGGCACACGAGGTGAGTGGATATCGTAAACCCCAGGTCCAACTTCTGTTTGGAAGTTTTTCGCTTTGAGTTCGTCCAAGATTTCAAGGTTTGAACGGCTCGCTTCAAATGAGATGACGTCTGCATCCATGTTGTCGATGGCTGGGATGATATCTGTAAATTCTGAGTAACACATGTGTGTGTGGATTTGTGTGTCTGGTGCTACTGTTGAGTGTACCAAACGGAAGGCTGGAATCGCCCAGTCAAGATAGTCTTCGTACCAGTCGCTACGACGGAGTGGCAATTTCTCACGAAGAGCAGCCTCGTCGATTTGGATGATCTTCACGCCTGCAGCTTCAAGATCAAGAACTTCATCCTTGATCGCAAGAGCGATTTGAAGAGTAGAATCCTTGATAGAGATGTCTTCACGTGGGAATGACCAGTTAAGGATGGTAACAGGTCCAGTCAACATACCTTTTACAGGTTTGTCCGTACGGCTTTGTGCGTAGCTAGACCATTTGACAGTGATTGGGTTGAGACGAGTCACATCCCCCCAGATGATTGGTGGTTTCACCCCACGCATACCGTATGATTGTACCCAACCATTCTTAGAGAAGAGGTAACCGGACAAGTTTTGACCGAAGTACTCAACCATGTCATTCCGCTCGAATTCACCGTGTACAAGCACGTCAAATCCAACTTCTTCTTGCCATTTGATCCATTCGTCGATGGTTTCAGCAAGGAAGGCATCGTATTCTTCTTGTGACAATTCACCCTTACGGAAGGCCAAACGTTTCGCACGAACTTCTTTCGTTTGAGGGAAGGATCCGATGGTTGTTGTTGGAAGGGCTGGAAGTTTGAAGGCATCTTCTTGGATTGCTTCACGTTCAGCAAAAGCTGGCAAACGAGTGTAGTCTGCATCAGTCAATCCAGCGATACGCGCACGAAGTTCCGCATTTGCTCCGACACGTTCAGTCGCAAAGAGTTCTTTGTTTGCTGCAAGAGCTGCTTCACCTTGACCATTGCGGATAGCATCCAAGTCACGAAGTTCTTCCAATTTTTCAACTGCAAAAGCAAAGTGGTTCAAGATAGCTGGTTCAAAGTCTTCATTGGCAGTTGTAAATGGCACATGAAGCAGTGAGCAAGAAGTTGTCAAAACAATGTTTTCAGCTGGTACTTGTTTCAAGATTTCCAAGCTTGCTTCGTAGTTGTTGCGCCAGATGTTCTTACCATTGACAATACCTGCATAAAGAGTCTTATCAGCTGGGAAGCCACCTTTGACGAGTTCAAGAGTTTTCTTCCCTTCCACAAAGTCCAAACCAATCGCATCTACTGGCAAGTTCACAAGGTCATTGTAGACATCACGAACATCACCAAAGTAAGTTTGAAGCAAGACTTCAAGACCTTTTTTGTCAGCCAATAGCTTGTTGTAGATGTTCAAGAAGAAGGCTTTTTCTTCTTCTGTCAAGTCTTTGACAAGAGCAGCTTCGTCGAGTTGGATACGAGTTGCACCAAGTTCAGCCAATTTAGCAAAAACATCTTGGTAAGCAGCCACTAAGCTATCCACGAAGTCTTCTGCTTTTACGCCTTCTTCGAAGTCTGATAATTGAAGGAAAGTGAATGGCCCAACCACAACCGGACGAGTATCGAGACCCAATTCTTTGGCTTCTTGGTACTCATCAAAAATCTTGTGACCAGCCAATTTGACTTCTGTTGTTTTTTCAAATTTTGGAACGATATAGTGGTAGTTAGTGTTGAACCATTTCTTCATTGGAAGAGCACGCACATCCCCTTTTTCTCCCTGGTAACCACGCGCCAAGGCGAAGTAGCGTTCAAGGTCAGACAAGTCCAAGTTTTGAACCGATGCAGGAACCACGTTGAAAAGGAAGGCTGCATCTAGGAAGTTGTCATAATGTGAAAAGTCATTTGATGGGATTTCAGTAATGCCTTTTTCTTTGACAATGTTCCAGTGTTTGGCACGCAATTCTTTTGCAGCATCCAACAAATCTTCAGCTGTAATTTCGTTTCTAAAATATTTCTCAGTTGTAAATTTTAGTTCGCGGAATTCACCCAAACGAGGGAATCCGATGATTGTAGTTGACATGTTTTGTCCTCCAAAAATTCAAGTTGAGTCTATCTTATCAGAAGAAGCCCCTTCTGTATAATTGCTTTTCAATGGTTTATGGTATAGCCAGAAGCTATAACCTTATAGATCAAGGGTTTTCGCCGCTTGCCATTGACCAGAACTAATAGTCCTTATAAAAAATAACTATAAGGCTTCTACCAGACAGACTGCCCCCCTCCCATTGGACAGTCCTCGTCCCCTCTAAAACAAAAAAAGAAGCTATCCGCTTCTTTTTTTGTAGGAACTTATGCTCAAGTTAGTTGCACACAAAAAGCATCCCAAGGTTCCAATACTTTTGTCTGTTTGACCTGCTCTACATTGGTATTGCTAATGAGGACCTCCTGATAGTCTTCCTCCAGTTCAAAGCTCTGAACTTGACTAGACAAATTGACCACAATCAAATAGCGTTGATTCCCATCTACTCGTTGGTAGGCAAAGACCTGGTCGACTGTATCCAGTAGCTCAAAGTCTGCCGAGATCAACCAGTCTTGCTCCTTACGGAGGGCAACCAATTGTTGATAGGTATAAAAAATGGATGAGGGATCAGCCAAAGCCGCTTCTACATTGATTTCCTGATAGTTTGGATTGACAGCTAGCCAAGGGTGACCGGTTGTAAAACCAGCCTGTGGGTGCTTGGACCACTGCATAGGGGTTCGAGCATTGTCCCGGCCAATATGTCGGATCTGGTCCATAATGGTGTCGAGATTCACTCCCTTTTCGAGGCTTTCCTTGGCGTAGTTAATAGATTCAATATCTTCGATTTCGTCCAGGCTCTTAAAAGGATAGTTGGTCATGCCAATCTCTTCCCCCTGGTAGATATAAGGTGTCCCTCTCATCAAATGAAGAAGAATAGCTAGGGCCTTAGCGGACTTCACCCGATAGGCTTGGTCATCTCCCCAGGCAGAAACAATCCGAGGGAGGTCATGGTTGTTCCAAAAGAGAGAGTTCCAGCCTTCGTCCATGCCCAGCTCCGTCTGCCACTTGTTAAAGATTTCTTTCAACTTAGGAACATTAAGCTTCTTCGCATAGTGCCATTTGGGCTGACCCTCTTGGAAGAGAAGCCCAATGTGTTCAAATTGAAAGACCATCGATAATTCTTCATTGTCAGGACCAGAGTATTGCTTAGCAATCTCAGGTGTCGCTCCCCAGGTCTCCCCGACCGTTAACAAATCCTTATCCCCGAAAGTCGCTCGATTCATTTCTTTCAGATAAGGGTGGAGCATGGGACCATTGGCTACGATCTTCTGATCAGGAATTTTCCCAATCATGTCGATGACATCCATCCGAAAACCACCGATCCCCTTGTCGATCCAAAAGTTCATCATGTCATAAATCTTCTGCCGAAGGGTCTCATTTTCCCAATTCAGGTCTGGTTGCTTCTTACTAAAGAAGTGCAAATAATACTGCTGGGAAGCCGGATCAAATTCCCAAGCTGAACCACTAAAGGTAGAGACAAGATCATTGGGTCGGTCCCTCCAAATATAGTAGTCTCGCTCTGGACTGTTTGGATTTTCCTTGGCCTCGATGAACCAAGCATGCTCATCAGATGTATGGTTGACCACCAAATCCATGATCATCTTAATACCGCGCTTTTGCCCCTCCGCAATCAATGTTTCCATATCTTCCATGGTGCCAAAGATGGAAGCAATATCCTCGTAATCAGATATATCGTAGCCATTATCATCCATAGGGCTTTGGTAGACAGGAGACAGCCAAATGGCCGTAATACCTAACTTCTCCAAATAATCCAGCTTACTGATGATCCCCTTGAGGTCACCGATTCCATCTCCATTGCTATCTAAAAAACTCTTGGGATAGATTTGATAAATCACGGCATCATGCCACCATTTTTTCTTCATGCGCTTCTCCTTTTTGGTTTCACTTGTAATCCCTTACATCATAACCAAACTGGAAAAGAATTGCAACTCTCAGCTGACCTATCAGTCTCCCTTAAAATAAAAAAGAAAGTCTCTCTAGAGAACTTCCTTTTCAAGACTTCTGTTTTTCTTTTCTTTTTGCCAAGAGTGATAAGAGAGCATGACCAATCCAAAGAGATGACTTCCCAACAAGGCCGTCACAAAAATCAACTTGCCCCTGTCTGGATAAGAAAGCGGGACATTGCTAAAGCCATAGCGAGCCCATTCGATAAAGATCGGATGCGAAAAATAAAGCGCCATGCTCATCTGCTTTAAGTACTGTAAATCATAGCTTTTCAAAAAGGACGATCGCAGACAAGCATTAACCAAATAGACCGTCACAAAGGGAAGGAGCAAGTAAAAGTTCTTATCGATTCCTTCATGTTGAAAAATGATGATGCCTTCCATACAGAACAAGCCAAAGGCGAGAGATAGCTTTTCCCAACGGTGAACCCTAAAGGTTTGTGCATGAAAATGATCATAGAGATAGTAACCCATAAAGATAAAAATGGGCGTGTAAAAGAGACCATTTCGAGCTGTAAAAAATAAATTGCTGTAGAGCTGGTAACCCTCGAGAAGACTCGTGGTGTCCAGATAAGCTGAATAGGTCTCGATCAAGCCCCAGCAGTAAAGAAGAAAGGTGATCACCCCCGTCCAAACCATACCTAAGCGTTTGACCAATTGATTGACCAAAAACAGGCCCAGCAAAAAGGCAGGGATATACCAGAGTTGGTAACACATTCCCAGATAGAGCAGAGCAATCAGAACGCCTGCTGGAAAGAGATAGACAGGGAGATGGAGACTAGAAAAAAAGACCCAGGCATAGGGAAGATAGACACAACTCCAAAATAAATAGGTTTTTACGATTTTGACCAGGTAGGCCTTCATTTTCCTTGCATCTCTTAGTGATGGCTTGAGGAAAAAGCTGGCACAGACGATAAAAAATGGCACCGCTAGCCGTCCAAGGATACTCTTAAGGCCAAAATGCACTGGCTCATAGGAAGTTAAGCGACCACTATGCACCAAAATCACTGCAATCGCAAAGAGGTATTGAAAAAGACTAATACTGGAAGTGTTATAGAGGGAATTCTTTTTCATGGTCCTACTCCTTCGCCAAATGCAGATTCTATGGTTATTTTAGCATGAAAGAGAGGACCAAGCAAGGAATCCTTGCCTCCTTATCTACCTTTTTTCCTCTATTTTTGATATACTCAAAGCATGCATAAACAAACAATTATTGATTTTAAAGAGCTTGGATTGCGACAGCTTTTCACCAAGCCGCTAAAGGAATTAAAAACAAGAGACCTTGACCAAGTAGAGACTCTTCTGAGAGAGGTGGAAGCCTATCAGGAAGCTGGTTTTTATGCCGTAGGCTATGTCAGCTATGAAGCCGCTCCTGCTTTTGAGAAAAAATTAGCCGTCCACCCAGCACCTCTCATGGGAGAGTATCTCCTCTATTTCACCATCCACGAAAAAGTAGAAACCCTTCCTTTCCCAGAGGACTACGAGGCAGTGGATCTTCCAGCCAATTGGCAGGAAGAGGTAGAGGCGCCTGCTTATCAAAAAGCCATCGAGACCATCCAGCACCACATCCGCCAAGGGGATACCTATCAGGTCAACTACACTGTCCAGCTTTCTCAAGAGCTAAAAGCTGACCCTTTGGCCATCTACAATCGCTTGGTGGTAGAACAGAGGGCCCATTACAATGCCTTCATTCAGCACGATGATGTGTCCATCCTCTCTATTAGTCCTGAGCTCTTTTTTAAACAAGATGACAGGCTACTGACCACGCGCCCTATGAAGGGGACGACTCGTCGTGGGCTTACCAACCAAACAGATCTTCAAGAGGCTGCTTGGCTAGAAGCTGATCCCAAAAATCGAGCAGAAAACATGATGATTGTCGATCTCCTCCGCAATGACATGAACCGGATTTCGGAAATTGGAAGTGAGCAGGTGACCCGTCTCTGCCAGGTTGAGCAATACTCTACTGTTTGGCAGATGACCTCGACCATTGAAAGTCGCTTGCGCCCCGAAGTCGACCTAGTCCAAACCTTCCAGGCCCTCTTTCCTTGTGGTTCTATCACAGGGGCACCGAAGATTTCTACTATGGAAATTATTCAACAGACAGAGGTTGCTCCTCGTGGCGTCTACTGTGGAACGATCGGTATCCTTCTTCCAAAAGGTAAACGAATTTTTAATGTGGCCATCCGAACCCTCCAAATGCAAGGGCATCAAGCCATCTATGGCGTAGGTGGAGGCATCACTTGGGACAGCAAATGGGAAAGTGAATACCGAGAGACCAAGCAAAAATCAGCAGTCCTCTACCGACAAGAGCCTCGCTTTGAGCTCCTGACGACCGGCCGCATCCACCAAGGAAAACTGACCTTCCTGGAGCAACACCTGACCCGTTTGAGAGAGGCCAGCCGCTACTTTGCCTACCCTTATGATGAGCCAAAACTCCTGAAAGAACTTCAAGAAGAGCTTGCTCGTTGTGATTCCAACCTTGACTATCGTTGTCGGATTGCCTTGCAAAAAAACGGGTCCTTCCAGCTGGCTATCACCGAACTGAAGGACTTGCCAGCTAGCTATCTGCAGGCTCAACTGACCGAGCAAAAGCTTGATTTAGCGAAGCCATTTACTTATTTTAAGACTAGCCAGCGAGCCCATCTAGTAGCTAAAGATCACGAGCAGATCTTCTATCTTCCTGATGGCAGCTTGTTAGAAACGACAATTGGCAATCTCATCCTTGAAATCAAGGGTAATCTCTATACCCCACCAGCTCACCTCCCTATCCTCGACGGGATTTACCGCCGCCATCTCTTAGAAACTGGACAAGTAGAAGAAAAACTGTTAACGCTGAAGGATTTAGGAGTCGCTGACCAAGTCTATGCCTGTAATGCCCTGCGTGGCCTCTATCCACTCGATTTCACTAGAGAGGAATCAGAATGAAACTTATTTTTATACATGGCCTAGGCCAGGATGCTCACTCTTGGCAAGGGGTCCAAGATGCACTTTCCCCCTTGCAATCTGAATCTTTCGCTATTTTCTCCCATCCAAGCGAAAGCTACCAAGAGGCCAAAGAAAGATTGACGGAGCACCTCCAGCAAGAAAGCGAGCCCTTTATTCTGGTTGGACTCTCACTGGGAGGCGTTCTCGCTCTCGATCTCTCCAGCCGAGACTTGCCACAACTCAAGGGCTTGGTGCTTTCAGGGACGCAATACAAACTCAACACCAATCTCCTCTATAGGCTCCAAATTCTCCTTTTTCGTCTGATTCCCAAACATGTCTTTGAAAAGCAGGGGGCCAATAAACAGCACATGTTGCAAATCTTTACCGAATTAAAAAGCCTCAATCTAACCGATACCGCTAAAACTTGCCCTCTTCCTAGCTTAGTGATTTGCGGCAGCAAGGATGGGGCCAATCAGGCTTCTTCTAAAAAGTTGGCCAATCTCCTGCCTAAAGGTCACTATCTAGAAATCGCAGACGGGGGCCATCTACTCAATACTCAGAAACCCCATGAACTTGCAGAAGCCATCAAGGAGTTTGTTGGTGAATTTAAAAATGAAGAGGCTAGCTTAAAAAACAGTTCCTCTTAATGTAGATAACGTATTTTTTCATGTTACATAACTTAAAAAATCAAGAAATGTTTATATTTTTAAGTTATGCATGAATATCTAGAGGCTTTCCGCCGTGAGAAAAGTGCCTGAAACACAATTGTTTCAGGCACTCGGGAGTTTTGGAACCTTAGGTCCAAAACTAAGTCATGGAACTTCTTCGAAGTTCGCTGACGTCCGTACTCACCTAAGGAAAGCCTCTAAGAAAACTTATTCTTAAAGTCACGGCTAACTTTTAAAAGGTTAGTCATTTTTTTAGAAATATTTTAGAATTGCTTGATAGTTATTTGAAAAGCAAGCTGTATACTAAGAGTGTAAAGAAAACAACTAGTCATTTGGACGAAGGAGAAAACCATGGAAAAAGTATTAGAAATTTCCCATTTGAGTAAAAAGTTCGGTCAACAATACGCCTTAAATGATGTGAATCTCACCATTCGCAAAGGCGACGTCTACGGCCTCATCGGTAAAAACGGGGCAGGGAAAACCACCCTCATCAAGGTCATCACCCAGCTGATTCAAGAAACTGATGGAAGCGTCTCCCTCTTCGCTTCCACGAATCGCTCTCAGTGGACACAAGCCCTGAAACGGGTCGGATCTGTCATTGAAAGTCCTGTGGCTCACAAGCATATGACCGCTTATCAAAACCTAATCTACTATTGCAAGGCACGCCATATCCCCAATCCCGACCAGGTCATCAAAGAAACCTTGAACTATGTCGGCCTGAATAATACGGGTAAGAAGAAATTCCGCGATTTTTCACTCGGGATGAAACAACGGTTGGGAATTGCGATTGCGCTCATTGCCAAGCCCGACTTCCTCATTTTGGACGAACCCATCAATGGTCTCGATCCTGTCGGAATCAAGGAATTCCGTCAGATGATCAAGCGCCTCAACGATGAACTCGGCATGACCATCCTCATTTCCAGTCACATCCTCTCCGAACTTTATCTGGTTGCCAATCGCTTTGGCATTGTCGACCAAGGACGCCTGATCAAAGAAATTAGCAAGGCTGAATTCGAAGAACAAGGAGAAGATTACATCATCCTCAAAACTAGCCAACTAGCTCTTGCCAGTCAACTGATCCAGGATCAGCTCCATCACCGTATCAAGGTCATCGATAAGGATGGAGAAATCCATATCTTTGGACAGACTCACGATATTAAAGTCATTGTCAAAGCGCTCGTTCAAGAGGATATTGACGTGGATGAAATCTACTATGCTCGCCAAGATCTGGAAAAATTCTTTACGGACTTGGTAGACTAGTCAACCCACCGTCTTGCATTACTTATCCCACATATTTCATTTAGGAGATTTATCATGTTGCATACCATTCAAGCAGATTTTTACAGACTTTTTCGCTCAAAAGGTTTTTGGATTACAGAAGCCATTCTCGTTCTCAACATCCTGTCTGGAGTCATCTTTGGAGCTACCGGCCACGTCGGCGTCAATACGGAATCCAAATTACCCCAAGCGACCGAAGTTTGGACGGGCTTTAAAGCCTTGACCAACTACTCTTCCAGCATCAGTGTGACTATCCTCTTTACCATTATTGTCATCACCTTGGTTCTAGGAACAGACTTAACGCAAAACTTATACAAGAATAATCTGGCCTATGGGGTTTCGCGCACCAGCTACTACTTTGCTAAAAGCGCCGTTGTCCTGACCATTGCCCTCTTCCAATTTCTTGTTTCTTATGGTCTCGTCTTCTTAATCGCGACCCTCTACAATGGACTTGGAACCATGCCAGAGCACTTCCTTGCTCATTTTGGACTGACCGTGCTGATTCAGTTCCTTTCCACCTTAGCTTGGGTCAGTATCATTTCCTTCCTCCTTTACGCTAGCCAATCCATCACCTTGGCCTTCGTCGGCTACTTCATTGGAAATATCCTCTTAAGCCTTCCTGCGCTTTTCTTTAAAGATATTGACATTCTCCACTATCTAAACTTGGAATTCCAATATTCCATGGTACAGAGCACAACAGCAACGAACAACACTCTCTCGATTTCCCTTGGATTCATCCTTGTTTTCGGCTTCCTAGGACTCGCTACTTTCAAACACAAAGATTTATAACAAAAAGGCTTGAGCGATGCTCAAGCCTTTTTTCTTAGTGTAATGGTCAAAACAAACCAATCTGCCTCTGTTGCCAGTTGCAAGTCGCCCCCTAAGATCTCTACAAAATTTTGAATAATGTAGAGACCCAAGCCAGAAGACTCTTCTGTATCCGACAGATTTTCAGAGTAGAATCGACTAGCCAGTTGGTCTAAATGTTGAATCGGTTGTTGCACAATATTGCGCAGCTCTACCCGAATCGTGTCCGCGTCCGACATCAAGGTCAAACGCGCCTGCTCCTTTCCATGTTTGAGGACATTGCTGAGCATATTTTGCAAGAGGCGCTCCCAAAGCTCCGGATCCGTAGCATAATGAAGATGCTCCTCTATCTCCACTTCTAAGGCAATCCCCGCCTCAGACAAGCTATCATAATACTGGAACAACTGCTGGGTCAGGACTTGGCTGAGATTAACGTCTGTAAGCCGAGGCTGAATAGCTCCCTCCATCAAGCGTCTGTATTCCAAGAGAGATTCCAGGCGTTTTGAGACAACTTGAAGATTGGAAGCAATTTTCTTCAGCTTTTCCTCTTCCTGCGTCCCACCCTTGATGATTTGTTGGGTATAGCCCGATGCAATGGTCAAAGGCGTTCGGATATCATGAGCAATATTACTGATGGCCATATCCAAGGTCTTTTTCTCTTGAAAGGCAATCCGATTGGTCCGCTCGATCTGTTCAAAGAGATCACTTACCTGCTTGGTCAAGGCGACCATTTCTTTTTTTGAAACACGTGACGTTAACCGCACCCCACTCCCATTTTGGAGCTTCTTTTGAATCTGCTCCTGCAAATCTTTGAGAGCAGAGAGTAGGCGAAGGTAGCCAAGTCCCAAGAGAAGGACAAGGACGACTAGAATTAGAACCAATCCCCACATTACTTGTCTCCTTTCAAGCGAACACCCAAGCCCCAGACGGTTTCAATGTAATCCTCATTAGGATCAAGCTGGGCAATTTTCTTCCGGAGATTACTCAATTGGGCATTAAGGGTATTGTCTCCAGGCAGATAAACTTCTTCCCAGACCGCCTCATACAATTCTTCCTTGGTGAAAATTTTCTTTGGATGTGCCAGCAAGGTCTCAAAAATTTGAAATTCTTTTTTGCCCAAGCGAAGCGTCTGTTCGCCAGACTCCAGTTCAAAGGTTTCTGGGTTCAGGACCAGATTTTTAAAAGTCAGCTTTTTCGATGATGGAGGTTCCTGTGCCGGAGTGTTGTTATTTCTCAACTGCACCGTCACCCGAGCCGCCACTTCATCCAGATTAAAGGGCTTGACAATATAATCATTGGCACCGGCAAGGAGGTACTGGCTAATGAGGTGTTTGTCTCCAAGAGCCGTCATCATGATGACCGGCACCTGACTCTGCAAACGGATCTCCTCCAGGACCTGATCGCCATTTTTCCCAGGAAGCATGATGTCTAGGAGGACCAAATCAACGGCTTCTTGCTGGAAGAGCCGCAGCCCTTCTGTACCTGAAAAAGCCTGAAGGACCTCATGATCTTCACTTAAGAGACTGTATAAAATTTCTTGGATATCATTATTATCCTCGATTAATAAAATCCGTGCCACTTGCCTCGCTCCTTTTTCCTTTGAACTCCAAATCATTTCTATTACCCTAGCCTATCAAATAAAAGCTCCTTCGTCAATGAAAAATGCAAAGAAAACACTCGATCAAGAAGAACTTTCTTCCTAATCGAGTGTTGCATTAGTTGACAGAAGCTCCATTGGTCGCAATGACTTCTTTGTACCAATAGAAGGATTTCTTACGTGAGCGGGCTAAAGTTCCTTTTCCTCCATTGTCCCGATCAACATAGATAAAGCCGTAGCGTTTCTTCATTTCTCCAGTCCCGGCAGAGACCAGGTCAATACAGCCCCAAGTCGTATAGCCCCAGAGGACAACACCATCTTCATGGATGGCATCCCGCATGGCCTTGACATGGGCAGCCAGGTAGTCAATCCGGTAATTATCCTCAATCTCCCCTGCTTCATTTGGTGTATCAACTGCCCCTAATCCGTTTTCCACGATAAACATCGGCTTTTGATAACGATCCCAGATGGTATTGAGGGTAATGCGGAGACCAAGAGGGTCAATCTGCCAACCCCATTCCGAGCTTTCTAGGTAGGGGTTCTTCAGAGAGGCAAAGATATTGCCCGCTGTTTTCTCCCTTTCAGCTGGATCACCTGAAGCGACCCGACTGGCATAGTAAGAGAAGGAAATAAAGTCTACCGTGTGTTCTTTCAATAATTGAAGGTCCTGCTCGGTCATCTCAACCGTGATTCCCTGACGCTCCCACTCTTTCTTAGCATAGTTTGGGTATTCCCCACGCGCCTGCACATCGATAAAGAAATAGTTTTTGCGGTCTTTTTCTAGACCAGCCCAGACATCTCGCGGAGCACAGGTATGCGGATAGTTTTGCCCTGCTGCCAGCATACAGCCGACCTTATTGTTGGAATCAATCTCATGGGCTAGCTTGGTGGCAATGGCTGAAGCGACCAACTCATGGTGAGCCGCCTGGTATTTGACTTGCTCCTCATTCTCTCCTTCTTCAAAGCAGAGACCCGCTCCCATAAAAGGCGCATGGAGGATCATATTGATCTCATTAAAGGTTAGCCAGTAGTTGACCAAGCCCTTGTAGCGAGTGAAGAGGGTCCGGCAAAGACGTTCATAACATTCCAACATCTTGCGACTACGCCAACCTCCATACTCGGTAATCAAATGCATGGGACAGTCAAAGTGGGTAATGGTCACCAAGGGTTCAATGCCATACTTGTGGCACTCCTTAAAGAGCTCTTCATAGAACTGTAGACCTGCTTCATTTGGCTCCAGTTCATCCCCTTTGGGGAAAATCCGAGACCAGGCAATGGACAAGCGATAAGTTTTAAAGCCCATTTCCCCAAAGAGGGCAATGTCTTCCTTGTAGCGATGGTACATATCAATGCCATCCTTAGCCGGATAAAAATAGCCCTCTTCAAAGTCAAACATCTTTTTCTGACCCGTAATAATGGCGTGACGATCAGGACCAATCGGTACCACATCCACATTGGCCAAGCCACGGCCATCTTCATTATAAGCTCCCTCACACTGGTTAGCAGCCGTCGCCCCACCCCAAAGAAAACCATCTGGAAATTGAAGTTTATCGGTCATCTCTCTACCTCACTTGATTTGATAGTTCTATTATACCCTTCTCTAACCAGAAAATCTTACAACATCCTAGGAAAAACTGATACTATTCTAAGATTGTTTTTGTTCACGCGCAATACAAAAAGTCCGGAGGACTCCGATTTTTTAAAATGCATACCAATTATTTTTTGTCAAATATAAATATTGGTCTTTCTTAAATCTAATAAATTCTGTTAAAATAGAAAAATTTTATTCGTTAGAGTTATTCAATCATCTACTGAAACTTTCCGCCGTGAGAAAAGTGCTAGAAACACGATTGTTTCTAGCACTCGGGAGTTTTGAAACTTTAGGTTCAAAACTAATTGAACACTGGCTGCGGATTGTGTCAAAAAGATAAGCTTTCCTAGAATCAAAAGATTCTGCGTCAAACTTCCTATTTTGACTTTATCCGAAGACGCCCTTAGTATCTTGATTTAGTCATGGAACTTCCTGGATTGCTGAAATCATCCACTGGATAATTTCACCTAACGTCCGTACTCACCTAAGGAAAGTTTCAAAGAAGATTTTGTCTTTAATAAAAAAGACCGGATGGCTCCGATCTTTTCTATAGTTCATTTTCTCAAATTCTATTTTAAGAATAGCTAAGGTTGACGTTAAATGACCACGCCTCCTATTTCATACGATAAAAATCAATCACTAGACCAGCAGGGCCACTTACTAGCAGGGATTCGGTTCCCCAATCAGTTACAACTGGCCCATGTAAAATCTCAATCCCTAATTCTTTCACACGCTTTTGATTCTGTTCCAAATCTTCAACTTCAATGTGTAGAATGATTCCTGACTGAAAATTTTCCAAAGGAATCAAATGATTTTGGGATAACATGAGACAGTGACTGCCAATCGTGAACTGAGCAAAACTTTGGTCAACATAGTCCGCCTTTTTGTCCAAGATACGCTCCAAGCTAGCACATACTTGGGGAACATTTGAAACGATAATATCTAATTGATTTAAATTCATTTACTATCCTCCAGAAAAAGACCGGATAGCTCCGATCTTTTCAAGTTCTGCTCTAAGAAAATCAAAGTATAAACAAGGCATAGAACCGCAGACAGTACTGGAGTACGGCAAGGTGAAGATAACGCAGTTTACATTTGATTTTCGACGAGCAGGATTATTTGATTGCGCGTGATTGCAACCCTTCTTCTTCCAAGAAGAGGCGGAATGGTACAAGCTCTTCAGCTTCGTATTTTTCTTTGAAGGCTTTAATAGCTTCTTCTGAGTGTTGTTTTGGATCCAACTCAAGTACTTCTACTGGAAGTGGACGATGTGGAGTGATGTGAGCATCGATAACAACAGTTTTACCTTCTTTGTTCAATTTAACAGCTTCAGCAACGACTGCGTCGATGTCTTCGATACGGTCAACTGTAAATCCAATAGCTCCTTGAGCTTCAGCGATTTTCGCATAGTCAGCATTAGGGAAGTCACAACCAAACAAGTGTTTGTTTGTGTCTTCGTATTTGTCCTTGATGAAGGCATATTTACCATTTGAGAAGACAACGTTGATAACTGGAAGGTCGTATTGAACGTTTGTGATAACGTCTGGGTAGCACATGTTGAATGCACCGTCACCCATGATGTTCCATACTTGGCGATCTGGATTGTCTTTCTTAGCAGCGATACCACCAGGAAGGGCAATACCCATTGTCGCAAAGAGTGGAGATGTACGCCACATGTTCTTAGGTGTCATGTGAAGGTGACGAGTTGATGTTTGAGTAGTGTCACCTACGTCGATTGAATAGATAGCGTCTTGATCAGCATGTTTGTTGATTGCATTGTAAACTTGATACAATTGCAATTCACCCTCAGTTTTACCTTCGAGTTTGTTCATGTAATCACGCCAGTTTTGGTTATTCTTAACGTTTGCACGCCACCATGGAGTAGATTCAACTGGATTCACTTTATCAAGGATTGCTTTCGCTGCTTGACCTGCATCACCAAGGATTGAAGCGTCTAGGGCATGACGTTTACCAAGTTTGTAAGGGTCGATATCGACTTGGATGAATTTTTCAGTGTTCTTGAATGCTTCGTATACTTCAGCAAATGGGAAGTTTGAACCAAGGAAAAGAACTGTGTCTGCTTCAAAGACAACTTCGTTGGCTGGTTTCCAACCAACACGGTAAGCAGAACCTGTCAAACCTTCGTAGTTCCATTCGAACGCTTCAAAGTTTTTACCAGTTGTGATGATTGGTGCTTTGATTTTACGTGACAATTCAGTGATCACTTCACCAGCTTTAACACCACCGTAACCAGCATAGATCACTGGACGTTCAGCATTGTTCAAAATTTCAACAGCCTTGTCAATTTCAACTTCGTTCAAAGCAGGAGCGATGAATGAACGCTCGTAAGAACCTGATCCGTAGTATGAGTTTTCGTCGATTTCTTGGAAACCAAAGTTTACTGGAATTTCAACGACAGCTGGACCTTTTTTAGAAACGGCAGCACGGCAAGCTTCGTCAATCACTTTTGGCAATTGCTCAGCGTAAGCTACACGTTTGTTGTAAACAGCGATACCGTTGTACATTGGGTTTTGGTTCAATTCTTGGAAGGCATCCATGTTCAATTCGTTAACTGGACGTGATCCAAGGATAGCAAGGAATGGAGTGTTATCCATAGCTGCATCGTAAACACCGTTGATCAAGTGAGTTGCACCTGGTCCACCTGAACCAACTGCAACACCGATAGATCCGCCAAATTTAGCTTGCATAACCGCTGCAAGAGCACCTGTTTCTTCGTGACGAACTTGCAAGAAACGGATATCTTTGTCTTCAGCCAAAGCGTCCATAAGTGAGCTAAGTGTTCCTGATGGGATACCGTAGATAGTGTCTACGCCCCATGTTTTCAATACGTTGAGCATTGCTGCAGATGCAGTAATTTTTCCTTGAGTCATAAATATAACTCTCCTTCAATAAAAATAATTGTCAGTCTTTGAACTGAATTCGACAAAGAGTGAAAACGTTTCAAATAACTTTACTATATCAATTTATCACGTTTTATTGTCCTTGTATAAGAATATGCTCACTGAATGCCTGGAACTATTACATAACACAAAGCACATATCTGTTCTGTTTCTGCCAACTATTTTATAACAGAAGTCACAAACCGCATAAGGGCAAGGTTTTTGCTTGTTGTAGAATTAGTACAAAATAGAGTGTTTCCCCAAACTGTTTTATAGAAGACATTAAAAAATCCTAGCTGGAAAATCATTTTCCTTGCTAGGATGGGTTATATTTCTCTTTGAAGAGCCTTACTCAAGACCCTGTATCCTTCAATTGTTAAATGAAGTCCATCTGTTGTATAAGCCGGTTTGAGCTGACCATCTTCTCCAAGCAAATGATCAAAAACATTGATAAATTCAACATTTATCATCCCTTGGGCCAATTCGTGGTAGGCCTGGTTCAAGGTCTGAATCTTCTGATTGGTCCGAATATAGACTGTCCCCTTGTAAGGCTCTCCCTCATTCACAGGAAGAACCGAAACGAGTTTGATTTGCGCCAAGGGCAAGAGCCGCACCATCTCCTGCAGGATAATGCTCATGTTATCAATGGTTTCCGACAGGGGCATTTCCTTGCCAATGTCATTAGTTCCGATCAGTAAAAAGACCTTGTCCACTGCTTGACCGAAAATATGGGCATCTAGATGCTCTCTTAAGAGGTCTGTCTTGTAGCCTCTAATCCCCCGATTCACCATATACTGATTCGTCAACAGCAACTCTTGAAGGGGATAGTATTCGACGATAGAGTCTCCTATAAAAAGAATATCGGGTTCCCTCAAAGGATTTTGATTCAGTTCTCGGTAATTCTTCTGTATTTTTGCCTGTTCTTTCAACAGCCAGGTTTCTAATAATTGTACAGCCATAAAGGCTCCTTTCGATTCGTATAGTAGAAACTGTGCAAGGTAGGATAAGATCCTAGTCGAAGCTGATCCTTCCATCCAAGTAAGCTTCGATGACTTCGTAGACTCCATGATTCTGATGAGAAGGCGCCGTATAGCGGGCTGCTTGTCGCGCATGGGGATCCGCATTTTCCATTGCATAGGAATAGGTCGCTAACTCAAGCATCTCGAGATCGTTTTGGCTATCGCCAAATGCCATCAGATGCCCACCATCCACGCCCCAGCGTGCTTCTAAGAATTGAATGGCCGTAGCCTTATTGACACCCGGTTGCAGAATATCAATGGCTCCATAGCCACTAGCTGCTGGAAGCAGGCGCTCTCCAAACTTTTCTCGCAGCTCTTGCACAAAATCTTCGACTTTTTTAGTCTCCGTGACGACACTTAACTTCAAAACTTGCTCGCCATGTTCATGGACCAAATCATCCACAAAGCGCATCCGTTTGTAAAAAGCAGCTGCTAACTCAGGCGTCATCAATTGCTCTAAAAGAGGAAACTCTGTTCCTTTCTTGGCATAGCCTCCCGATAAGCTACTAACGACCAGATGAAGTTCTTCTTCTCGGCCTTCTAGATACTGCAAGACCTCCTGCACCAGCTCTTCCGGCCAGCTGCACTCTCGGATGAGCTTTCCCTTCTCTAATATCCGTGCCCCATTGGCCAGCACCAAGGTGACGCGATCTTTCAAGTCTCCCAATACATGAGCCATACGGCTATAGCCATTCCCTGTCGCAATGACAAAAGGAATCCCTCTTTGGTCTAGCTGATCCAGAATGCAACTCAAGCGCTCATGGTCCACTTCTCCTTGCTCGTCCATCAGAGTGCCATCCATATCTGTCGCAATCATTTGTAGCATACCGCCACCTCTTTCCATCTTTCCCCTATTATACACCATTCCCTCATCATTTTGGAGCCTTCTCTACCATAAATCGCTCCTCTCCTCCTTCCTTAAAATTTAAGAAATTCCACTGAATCCTCTTTAATTTTTGGTCCAATTTTATTATAATATAAATAGTAGATTTCCCTGTATGAGTAACTAGCAGACCCTTTCACACACCTGGTAAAAACGTCTGCTACTCCCGAAAAAGATCTAAGAGGTAGGCATGAACACAAAGACCTTATACCGCCAAACATCCTTTACCAATAGCGATTTCCCTTTTTCAATCAGACAGATTAGAACCCAAAATGGACAGCCAGATATCTTATTTCACTGGCACACCGATATTGAGATTATTTATGTCAATGAAGGGACTGCTCAGTTCCATATCGACTATGAATATTTTAATAGTCAGCCTGGTGATATTATTTTGATCCGCCCCAATGCCCTCCACTCCATCCACCCCATCCAGAGTTCTTCTCATACTATGGATGTCCTGCATTTTAATCTGGACCTGATTGGGATTACCCATAAAAATATCGCCACTCTAAAATATTTACAACCCCTCTACAATGGGGATTTTGAATTTGTCCGACGCATTCAGGCCCAATCACCTGGTTACGAAGAAATCAAACAGAGCCTCTTAACCTGTATGGCAAACGGAAGAGAACAAGGACCCTACTATGAACTCCGACTTAAATCCCAGCTCAATGAACTCCTCTATCTCCTCTTCTCTCACAACTATATCGTCGAGAAAAAGTTCTCAACAGACGCTTACCGGAGAGAAGAAAAAATCCGTTTGGTCCTCGACCATATTTCGAACCATTACCAAGAGGAGCTCATGATTGAGCATTTGGCAGAGCTGTGCCATTTTAGCCCGACCCACTTCATGAATTTCTTTAAGAAACAATTAGGGATCTCTTGCATGGAGTACATCATTCAATATCGACTGAAAAAAGCGGCCCATCTCCTCCAGCATTCCGATCAGGCAATCATTGATATCGCGAACCAATCCGGCTTCAACAACCTCTCAAACTTTAATCGTCAGTTCAAGAAATACTATCAGGTCACTCCAAGCCAATACCGAAAAGCTTGTCTTTAACCAATAGATCAAACAATAAAAGCACATAAAACACAAGTGAAGTTTGCGTTTTATGTGCTTTTAATTTTTTACAACAGAAGGTCTGACAAAGCCTAGCAACCTTCCTCTTTATCACTCAACATTCTATTCAAAGACCATTTCCCTGTCTTTTCATATTGTCCAATTAATTCTTGGGAAGTTTGAGTGATTTCTGAAGGAAAATGAAGGCTTTTTAATGTATTGACCGCATTCTTCGTTACTGCAGCCCCCTGCTTTATCTGATAATCAAAGACGATTTTCCCATCAACATAGCGACTGTCAAAATGATAATTATCATTTACTGCACCAGATGCCGCAACTAGCTCAATATCATGACTCGAAATCATATACAAGCAATCGTGTCTCGATAGCCAGCGGACAATCCCTAAGCCAGACCCAATTCGCTCAATGGTATTGGTTCCCTTAAAGAGTTCATCAATAAAGAAATAATGAAAACCAGACTTTTCCAGACTCTCAATCATTCGGAGAATCGTTTTGCTCTCTGTAATAAAATAACTATCTCCAACCTCGATATCATCGCTGACATCCATAGAGGTCATGACATGTCCATAAGAAAGCTCCAAACTGTCGCCATAGGCGAAGCCCAAACCCTGCGCTAAAATACAGTTAATGGCTACCATTTTCAAATAAGTGGATTTCCCGGAGGCATTATCCCCACTAATCACCATATTTCTTTCAAAACTAACATCATTAACAACCGGATCCGCTAGTAAAGGATGGTAGATCCCCTTTCCTTTAATCCCAGCTTCTTCCTTAAAATTGGGATGACAAACCAAATCAACATCACGCTTATGGCGTAGAAGGCTGATGGCTACTTCCAATTCCCCCAAAAGATTGATTGTTTCCTGAGCTTCTTTCTGATGAGTCCTCACTTGCTGGTAGATATAGATTTGGGCAATCTGCGGAATTAAGAAAAGAAAATTAAGGTAAATCAGGATAATTTCCATCTCGGAGCTTCCTGTTGGACTTTGTAAGATGCTGGAAATGACTTTCGTCTTCTTAAATGGTTGGATAGCCTGTTTGAGGTTTTCTTGTTTTGGTAGCACTAGACGGCTCAGCTTTTCCGCTGAAGCAAAGATACGAACCAGGTAACTAACTTGATCCAAGCGCATTTTATTCGACCAATTCCGAATGCTCGAAAAAATGATATTAAACGTCACACTCGCTATCAAGACTGACATGGCTTGAATTTTAAAAAACGGAAGAAAGAAAAGAGAGAGGACTGGCAAACACGCTAAAAAAAGATAGAGAGAAAGATAGATCCTCGAATCTTGCTTCCCTGGATTCGCCACAATACTTCTAGCCATATTGTGGTTCTTTTTTCCTAACTGGTTCATAACAACCTGAACCTTCAGACGAAGATCCGGGTGATGTTCAAAGAAATCTTCTAACTCCTGCAAAGATGCATCTGGTTGAAAGTTTATCAAACGCAGCTTCTGATACAAAGCCTCAGCACCTATACTAGACTGTGTATAGTTTAGCTGATCAAAGACTCTATGCATGTCTAAATCATGCCAAGTTTGACCATCTACTTGACTATCCGTTGGCTGGAGTGTAGATGCCAAAAGCATTGTTTCCACTAAACTCTCTTCACTATCATTTTTTATAAAAAAAGGTTTTCCCTCCCAAGCCTTGGCTAATTTTTTTCTCAGACGAATCGTTGCTATCCGATTTGTTAGAACCATAATGATGATCAGTCCAACAAATCCAATTGGTAACCATCCAAGTTTATCCATTTCTTAATCCGCCCTTCCTACTGCCAATTCAGATTCACATGTTCCTTCACTTCTTGATAGGCTGTATCAACACGCGCCTTTGTTTCATCATCCAATTGGTCCCGATACTTGCCTCCTTCAATCCAGTCCTCCAAGATATAGGTCTGGAAATGATAGAGTTCATAGCCTTCAGGAGAATAACTGTCCTTTGGCGTCCGGTTGACCCAAGTAGGATGAGCTGTGGCCGTTTTGATCCGTGTCTTACGCCCTACCTTCTCAATGGTGATATCCATCAAGATACCCCGTTCGGTCCATTGGGCATTGTCTATCCCTTCCATGGTTTCCATCCGCTGATTGGAAAGGAAATTCCCCATAGAATAAACGATCAATTTCTGTTGCCCATCCTTATCCACAATCTCAGCAGGCTGGACGACATGAGGATGACCACCCAAGACGATATCCGCTCCCCAAGAAATCATCTTATGGTATAGCTCCTTTTGTTCCTCTGTCGGTTCTAACTCATATTCATTCCCCATCTGAGGCATGACAATGGTCATGTCTGCTTCCATCTCAGCTTTTTGGATTTCTTGACGCATCCGCTCCTCATTGAGATCCGATAGACGGTTATCATAGTCCTCTTGTTCTAGATTATATTCCATCCCATTAAACCCGTAGGAGTAAGCCAAGATCGCAATCTTGATCCCATTTACTTCCTTGATCAGGATAGGGGCTTGATCTCTCGTCTCATGTGGGTAGACACCAACCGTTTGGATCCCCGCGTCTTCAAAGGCCTTGGAAGTCGAAAACAGCCCTTCCAAGCCAGAATCGAGGATATGGTTATGTCCCAGGTCCATCACCTGGTAGCCTGCATCCTTAATCGAAGCAACCACCTCCCCAGGGGCATTGAAAATCGGATAGCCCGAAAGCCCATAATCCGAATTGATGGTCCCTTCAAAATCCCCCAAGACCAGATCCCCTTGCTTTAACCATTCCTGAGCATAGTGATAATTCTCGGAAAAATCATAGCTTCCATCTTCCTTGGCGGCACTCATATAAATCAAGTCATGATAAAGTTGATCTCCATTTGCCATGATCCGAGCCGTATGCGGTAACTGATCCGGATGAACTTCTTCTTGCTTTTCAACGACTTCCGGCATTTCTAGCGCTGTAATGGGAAAACCATTCCATTTTTGAACCCACAAGACCAGATTTGCTGCCGCAAATACTGTAATCAGCAAACCATAGACAAACTGTTCGTTGGTCAGGCGGAAAGCGGTCACCTTTCCCAAGCCAATATCAAGCCAGTCGTTGAGCATCCTGAGGATATCTTTCCCAAGCTCGCTCCATCTCTTTAAGAGATCCTTCCAATTCTTCATCATCTTCTCTTCCTATTCAATTCTCTTGCACTTGTCAAAGGCCTCTCCCTAGCATCTTGATGGTACCTTTTACATTCTCACACTTCTCTAACATTCCAACTTTCTCATCTCAGGTTTATACAATGAGCCACTAAACCCATATCAAACCTAGTATTCATTGAAATGCTTTCTCTTCATTGTATCACAAATTTTAAGAAGAGAAAAAAGAGAGCAGGACAGAAGCGCCATTGTTTAGAAACGCTTCATCGTCCTGCTCCTGCACAGTTGATTAATTCATATAAATGATCGATCATCATTTCTTATCGTTTGATTTGGACAAGCTAATCGCAACCATGACAAGACTTAGGAAAAAGGCCGAAAGCAGCCCTTTTGTCGTCCGATTCATAAAAGGTTGATGGAATACAAAATGATTATAGGCAGTAAATCCTAATCCAATCAGAGTTACCATAGCCGAAAGTGAAAAAATTGTTAACCACAAATTTCTATTTTTCATCATAAACTCCGTTTTTCGATTTAATAGAAAGGCCCTCTTATTTCAAAGCCTTTAATAAATAACCATAACCTTCTTGCTCCATTTCCTCTTTTGGAATAAAGCGCAGTGAGGCCGAATTGATGCAATAGCGAAGGCCACCTTGGTCTTTTGGTCCATCGGTGAAGACATGGCCGAGATGGGCATTACCTGAGCGGGAACGAACTTCGATCCGCTCCATCCCGTGGCTATGGTCCTGGTAATAGTGGACGACATCTTTGGCAATGGGACGGGAGAAACTTGGCCAGCCACAGCCAGAAGCAAACTTATCCTTGGCAAAAAAGAGAGGCTCCCCAGTCGTAATATCCACATAGATGCCCTCTTCAAAGGTCTGATCGTAGGCATTGTGGAAAGGACGCTCCGTCGCACTCTCCTGAGTGACTTGGTACTGTTCTGCTGTCAGTTTCGCCTTTAAGGTTTCTTGATCTGGCTTCTGATAGGCTGCCGGATCAATCAAGGGTTGGGCTGCATCCGTCACATCGATATGGCAATAGCCTCCAGGATTCTTCTTGAGATAGTCTTGGTGGTAGTCCTCAGCCAAGATATAGTGACGCAAGGGCTCTAGCTCCACCGCGATCTTGTGCCCCAGTTGCTCTTCTTGCTCCGCAAACACTTGGGCGATCACCTGACGATCCGCCTCGTCTAGGTAATAGACACCTGTCCGATATTGGCGGCCTCGATCATTTCCCTGCTTGTTAACGGACAAGGGATTGATCACCCGGAAATAGTAGAGCAGAATTGCGCGTAAAGTGATCTTGTCTGGATCGTAGATAACTTGTACAGTCTCTGCATGATCCGTTTCCTTGATCAGTTGATAATTGGTCGTTTCTACCTGGCCATTGGCATAGCCCACCGTCGTCTTTTCTACACCGGGGATCCGAGAAAAATACTCCTCTAAGCCCCAAAAACAGCCACCTGCTAGATAAATCTCTGCCATCTTTTTTCCTCGCTTCCTGCATTCCCTAAGAGGAACTCTTAACATCTATTAGCTCCATCATAATCTAAGAGCCTCAGATTTTCAAGGATTCTGCATCAAAAATCCCTTCTACTATACTAGTAAAAGGGATAAAGGCACTCCCACTTATTTTTCAAATAAGAAAAAGAGCGAATAACCAAGATTTCGTAGAGACACTAAAAACTGATGGAAAAAATCATGCATGAGAGACATGTCCCACACCTCCTCTCAATCATCTGATGTTCCTAGGCGACTCCTTCAACACTAAAGAACCACCGTCGGTCCGTAGACCTGTAACTGAGGCTTCACAACCTCGTAATGCCAGTGATCATAAGCTCGCCAAGCTTGAAAGGTTTCTTCATTTAAACGCAACCCGCTCAGACCAATCAATAAACTAGCGGTCTGATAAAACTTCTCCAACTCGATCAACAGGTGATTGTCTATCCTTTGAGCCTTCAATAAAACTTTCAACATCTGATCTAGATTTTCTTTAAATCGAAAGGCATCATGACTGGCTTTGCATTCCCTAGAAAAGGCTGTTTGGAGAGTTTCGATCTTCGTCCTCGCCTCTTGAATCACATCCCTTTCTCCCATCGAAATCACCTTCCTTTTCACCTCCATTGTACACCTTTTTCTCTCTATAAAAATGGAAAATCTCTAAAACTAGGAACAGAATGTTCTCTCTGGATAAGAAACTATAAAAACTTCCCCAAGTTTCCACTCGAGGAAGCTCTTTTCAAAAAATTAGTCAATGTAGTGCAATTTTCCACGGAAATCTTCTAGACTTTGGTAGCCTTTTTCTTCCATGATGGCTTTGAGCTCCGCAGTAATGCGTTCAAAAGCCCCCACTCCTTCTTTATGAAGCGTGGTTCCGATTTGTACCATACTCGCGCCACAAAGGATATGTTCAAAGGCATCACGACCAGTCAAGACGCCCCCAGTCCCTACAATCTGAATTTCTGGATTCAGACGTTGGTAAAAGGCATGGACATTGGCCAGAGCCGTTGGTTTGATGTATTCGCCACCAATCCCACCAAAGCCGTTCTTCGGACGGATCACAACGGATTCATCCTCGATGTAAAGGCCATTTCCAATCGAATTGACGCAATTGACAAACTTGAGCGGGTATTTGTTAAAGATCGCTGCAGCTTGGTCGAAATGAACGATATCAAAATAAGGTGGCAACTTGATCCCAAGAGGTTTGGAGAAATAGGCAAAGACCTCTGACAAGATCCGATCCGTCGTCTCAAAATCATAGGCGATCTGAGGTTTTCCTGGGACATTGGGGCAGGAAAGGTTCAATTCAGTCAAACCTTTAAAATCACTTTCTTGCACCTTTTTCAAGATGGTATGGGTCTCCTCAGGAGACATGCCGACAAGAGATAGGAAGAAAGTCCGGTCGGGATCCGTTTCTTGCAACTCCAATAAGTAATTCAAATAATAGTCCAAGCCTTGGTTAGGAAGGCCCATTGAATTGATCGAGCCCAGTGGGACATCTTGATAGCGTGGCTCTGGATTTCCAGAACGGAACTCCAAGGTGGCTGTCTTGGTCACAAAGGTCCCAGCAGCTGAGTTCTTCACTTCCTCTAATTCCTCAGTGGTCATACAGGCCACACCTGCCGCATTCATCAGGCAGTTGTCAAATTCAAAACCAGCAATTTGCGTCTTTGTCGATACCATCTTCTTCTCCTTGAAATGAATTCTTACAGCCATTATAGCACGAAAAGGAGGATTCATGGCTAGAAAACTAAAAAAGAGCAAGGATCGTCCGGAAATAGAAAAAATTACCATAAATGTTATCCATTTATTTTCTATATAGAGGTGAAAAATCAGACATTTTTCCAATCCTATCGTCCTTTCGCATCCATTTTTTCCCACTTCATAGGTAGTTGTGAAAATTTTCAGAAAATTCAACTTTTTTCTTTACAAGTCAAAAAAAGTCTGCTATAATTATCGACGTAATAAAACATGACATTGCTTTCAGCAGTGCCTCCATATACCAGTAAGTTCGCTAACCTGCTGGAATTCGTTTCAATGAAAAAAGGAGAAACATGATGACAACTGCAAAAGAATATATCCAAAGCACTTTCGAAACCGTAAAAGCTCGTAACGGCCATGAAGCGGAATTCCTTCAAGCTGTTGAAGAGTTCCTTAGCACTTTGGAACCTGTATTTGAAAAACATCCAGAATACATCGAAGAAAACATCTTGGCACGTATCACTGAGCCTGAGCGCGTGATTAGCTTCCGTGTTCCTTGGGTTGACCGTGACGGAAAAGTTCAAGTTAACCGTGGTTACCGTGTTCAATTCAACTCAGCTGTCGGTCCTTACAAAGGCGGACTTCGTTTCCACCCAACTGTAAACCAAGGGATCTTGAAATTCCTCGGCTTCGAACAAATCTTTAAAAACGTTTTGACTGGACTTCCAATCGGTGGAGGTAAAGGTGGATCTGACTTCGATCCTAAAGGCAAGACTGACGCTGAAGTGATGCGCTTCTGCCAAAGCTTCATGACTGAATTGCAAAAACACATCGGTCCTTCTCTTGATGTCCCAGCTGGTGATATCGGGGTTGGTGGACGTGAGATTGGTTACCTTTACGGTCAATACAAACGCCTTCGCCAATTTGATGCTGGTGTCTTGACTGGTAAACCTCTTGGTTTCGGTGGTAGCTTGATCCGTCCAGAAGCAACTGGTTATGGTTTGGTTTACTATACGGAGGAAATGCTCAAAGCCAATGGCGACAGCTTTGCTGGTAAGAAAGTCGTGATCTCAGGTTCTGGTAACGTTGCCCAATACGCTCTTCAAAAAGCAACTGAACTTGGTGCAACTGTTATCTCTGTATCTGACTCAAACGGTTACGTGATCGACGAAAACGGTATTGACTTTGACCTTCTGACAGACGTCAAAGAAAAACGTCGTGCTCGTTTGACTGAGTATGCTGCTGAAAAACCAACTGCTACTTACTACGAAGGATCTGTATGGACTTACGCTGGCAACTATGATATCGCTCTTCCATGTGCAACTCAAAACGAGATCAACGGTGAAGCAGCGAAACGCTTGGTTGCTCAAGGGGTAAAAGTAGTTTCTGAAGGAGCTAACATGCCTAGCGACCTTGATGCGATCAAAGTCTACAAAGAAAACGGCATCCTTTATGGACCTGCTAAAGCTGCCAATGCTGGTGGGGTTGCTGTATCTGCTCTTGAAATGAGCCAAAACAGCCTCCGTCTTTCATGGACACGTGAAGAAGTGGATGGACGTTTGAAAGACATCATGACCAACATCTTCAACACTGCTAAAACAACTGCAGAAACCTACGGTCTTGGTAAAGATTACCTTGCGGGTGCCAATATCGCAGCCTTTGAAAATGTCGCAAATGCGATGATTGCCCAAGGTCTTGTTTAATTTGATTCTTTTGCCACACCTCTGAACCCCTGGTTTCGGAGGTGTTTTTCTTGATAAAAAAAGAAGATTGGAAAAACCAAATCTTCTTTTTTTTTATAAATCATCCAAGGCATCTTTCATCTTGTCAAAGAAGCCTTTTTTCTTTGGATTCACCTTGATATCACCAGCTTCCGCAAATGCACGAAGGGCTTCTTTTTGCTTGTCATTTAGACCTGTTGGTGTCACCACATTAACAGATACATATTGATCTCCTACAGAGCCACCACGCAAGCTTGGTGCTCCTTTACCACGGAGGCGGAATTTCTTACCGGTCTGAGTTCCTTCAGGAATGACCAAGTCAACATCGCCGTGAACCGTTGGAACATGGACCGTATCCCCAAGAGCAGCCTGAACAACGTTCAAGTTCAATTTATAGTAAATGGTTGATCCATCACGCTCAAATTTATCGCTCGGCTCAACGTTGACTACCACATAGAGATCTCCGTATGGCCCTCCATTAAAGCCAGCTTCTCCTTGACCAGAGAGGCGGATTTGTTGGCCAGTTTCGACCCCAGCAGGGATTTTCACATTGACACTGTGGGCTTGCTTCTCGTGACCAGTCCCATGACAGGTTGTACAAGGATCTTTAATTTCTTTACCGCGTCCATGACAGACATCACAGGTGATTTGACGGCGCATCATCCCAAGTGGGGTTTGCGTATCCACATTGATAACCCCAGAACCATGACAGCGTCCACAAGTTACTGGACTTGTTCCTGGCTTAGCACCAGTTCCATCACATGTCCGACAGCTGGCTTCCCGATGGTACTTGACTTCCTTCTCAATTCCAAAGATGGCTTCTTCAAACTTGAGGTTTACGCGGTACTGAAGATCATCTCCCTGACGTGGAGCATTTGGATTACGACTTGCACCGCCACCTCCAAAGAAGCTTGAGAAAATGTCCTCAAAACCACCAAAGCCAGTGCCATCAAAACCACCGAAGCCACCAGCTCCGCCACCGAAGCCACCAAAACCACCGTTGGCTCCTGCAGCACCGTATTGGTCATAAGCTGCCCGTTTTTGTTCGTCGCTCAAAGTCTCATAAGCTTCTTGAACTTCCTTGTACTTTTCCTCAGCACCAGGCTCCTTGTTGATATCTGGGTGATATTTTTTAGATAATTTCCGATAGGCTTTCTTGATCTCATCTTGAGATGCATTCTTTGAAACGCCCAAACGGTCATAAAATTCAGTATTGTTCATAATTCAAGATACAAAGGGCGTTAAACGGACACAGCCAAAATAGGAGTTTTGACGACGGACGCTCGCGTCCTAGAAAAAACTATCTTTTTGGCACCGTCCGTAGCCCGTGTTCAGTTGCGAACACCTTTGTTCCTTTCTATAATTTTCATGTACATCTTTAGAGGATGTTTTCTATACTTTGCTTCACTTGATCAAACTCTTGGTCTGATAGAGTAAATATCAAATCCTCTTCAGCACACTCGTTCTTTTCTTTAAAATAGTTGTCCGTATTCTCTGCCAATCCTAAGCTTAGAATCACTTTTCTTGCAAACTCTTGATGGGCAAAACCGATAGCCGTAATGATTTGTTTATCTTGCACAACCACTTTCGGTTGGAAATTCTCACGTGGAAGAAATTCAAAATAATCAAAGAAGTTTTGCCAAATTCCACCTGTAAATTTCGTATCGTTCAGCAAACCTGCTTTCACTAATAAAAGAGGCGCTGAAGAAATGGATGCAATTAGGATATCTTGCTCACCAAGGTCCCTCAAAAACGAAATCAATTTCTCATCCTGTAGAGCAGGTCCTATGTTTACCATTCCTGGCAAAATCACACAAGAATACTCTTCTATACAGATTTGATCTAGTGTTTTCGTTGGTTGACAGGGCAAGCCATCCTCAGAGACCACTATCGAATGATCTGAAGCGGCATAATCAATCGTAATATCAAAAGACAGAGCTAAAGTACTCGTTAAAGCGGTTATCTCATAAAGAGAAAAATTAGGATAAATGATACAAAGTACTTTTTTCATACGCAACATCCTCTATTTTACCGAAAAACAGAGGCTGGGTTGCAACCTCTGGATTTCTTTTTATCATTTACTAGTTAGGCGTTTAGGCAAGTCGCCATAGCGATTGCCGTAGAATGGCAATCACTTTAGTGATTAGTCATTCTTAACGCCTCGCTCCCAAATTTTCAAGCTCGGGATAAAATAGTCCACTGGACTATTTTATTTCTCCGTAAACTCTCCGTCTACGACGTCATCGCCTGCGTTTCCTGTTGCTTGTGCGCCTTCTGCTCCTGCTTGAGCTTGTTGTGCTGCTGCGGCTTGTTCGTAGAGTTTCACAGCAAGTCCTTGAGCTTTTTCGTTCAAGGCTTCAAGTTTTGCTTTCATTTCGTCCAAGTTGTTATCTTCTTGGGCCTTCTTAAGCTCATCAAGGGCAGCTTGTGCAGCATCACGTTCTGCATCGAAGCCTTTGCCTTCAGTTTCTTTGATTGTCTTTTCAGTCGCAAAGATAGCTTGGTCTACTTCGTTACGAAGGTCAACTTCTTCTTTACGTTTCTTATCTGCTTCAGCGTTAGCTTCTGCATCTTTCATCATGCGGTCGATTTCTTCGTCTGTCAAACCTGAGTTTGATTGGATAACGATTGTTTGTTCTTTTTGAGTTCCAAGATCTTTCGCTTTAACAGATACGATACCGTTTTTATCGATGTCGAATGTTACTTCGATTTGTGGGATACCACGAGGTGCAGCTGGGATATCTGTCAATTGGAAACGTCCAAGAGTCTTGTTATCTGCTGCCATTGGGCGTTCACCTTGAAGAACGTGGATATCAACGGCTGGTTGGTTGTCTGCTGCAGTTGAGAAGACTTGTGATTTAGATGTTGGAATAGTTGTGTTGCGGTCGATGAGTTTTGTGAAGACTCCACCCATTGTTTCGATACCAAGTGACAATGGTGTTACGTCAAGAAGGACAACGTCTTTCACATCACCAGTGATCACACCACCTTGGATCGCAGCACCCATCGCAACTACTTCGTCAGGGTTCACTGATTTGTTTGGTTCTTTACCAGTTTCAGCCTTAACAGCTTCTACAACGGCTGGGATACGAGTTGAACCACCAACAAGGATCACTTCGTCGATTTCTGACAAGCTCAAGCCTGCATCAGAAAGAGCTTGACGAACTGGAACTTTAGTACGTTCTACAAGGTCACGAGTCAAATCGTCAAATTTGGCACGAGTCAAAGTCATTTCCAAGTGAAGAGGCCCAGCTTCACCAGCAGTGATGAATGGCAAGCTGATTTGTGTTGAAGTTACACCAGAAAGGTCTTTCTTCGCTTTTTCAGCTGCATCTTTCAAACGTTGAAGGGCCATCTTGTCTGTTGACAAGTCAATGCCGTTTTCTTTCTTGAATTCTGCAACCAAGTGGTCGATGATTTTTTGGTCAAAGTCGTCACCACCGAGTTTGTTATCCCCTGCAGTTGCCAATACATCAAAGACACCGTCGCCTAATTCAAGGATAGATACGTCAAATGTACCACCACCAAGGTCGAATACTAAGATTTTTTCTTCTTTATCTGTCTTGTCCAAACCGTAAGCAAGGGCTGCTGCAGTTGGTTCGTTGACGATACGTTCTACTTCAAGACCAGCGATTTTACCAGCGTCTTTAGTTGCTTGACGTTGAGCATCGTTAAAGTAAGCTGGAACTGTAATAACAGCCTTCGTTACTTTTTCACCAAGGTATTCTTCAGCGTAACCTTTCAAGTATTGAAGGATCATTGCTGAGATTTCTTGTGGAGTGTATTCTTTCCCGTTAGCAGAAACCTTTTCAGAAGTCCCCATCTTAGATTTGATAGAGATGACTGTATCTGGGTTTGTCACTGCTTGACGTTTTGCAGCGTCACCAACGATGATTTCACCGTTTTTGAATGACACTACAGATGGAGTTGTGCGATTTCCTTCTGGGTTCGCGATGATTTTTGATTCAGTTCCTTCAAGAACTGCTACTGCTGAGTTTGTTGTACCTAAGTCAATACCGATAATTTTAGACATATGTTTTTCTCCTTAAATTTATCTTCTTTTTTCTTTTTGATATTTTCCTTGCAAGCCTCCGGCTTGTGTTTTATCTTTCTTTCATAGTTTAGTGTCGTTTCGGACAAGGTAGCCTAGTTGAACACGCCCTAAGCTCTGGGTAAAAAAGATAGATTTCCTTGTGTTCATCGAACACTTCGTCAATCTCCTATTTTTACTGTGAGCTTTTTACGGGCTTTGTATCCTAGTTGTAGACAACTACCATAGCCGGTCTTAGGATGCGGTCATGGAGTTTGTAGCCTTTTTGGAAGACTTGTGCGATAGTGTCTGCTGGATGTTCGTCATCAGCTGGGACTGTTTGAATAGCCATATGATAGTTATGGTCAAATTCTCCGTCCGCTGCGATTTCTTCAATCCCTTCTTCTTTCAGGGCGTGAATCAAGCTTTCTTGTACCATTTCCAAGCCCTTCTTCACATCATCTGTCAATCCTTCGACGGCAAGGGCACGTTCGAGGTTGTCCAGTGATGGTAAGATCGCTTTTGCCAAATCTTGGCTACGGTATTTTTGTAATTGTTGACGTTCTTCATTGGCACGGCGCTGAATGTTTTGCATCTCTGCATGAGCACGAAGGTATTTGTTTTCAAATTCCTCGGCACGCGCTTGTGCTTCTTCTAACTCAGAAGGTTGGTTGCTTTCCTCAACAACTTCTTCAGTTGTCTCGGCAACTTCCTCTTCTTTCACGTCTTCTTTTTTGATATCTTCTGTCAAGGCATACACCCCTTTCATTTGGTCTTAATTTACTTCATAATGGTTGCTGTTGAGGTAACGGTAATAATCCGTCAACTTCATGACCAGTACTCGGCCGATAACATTGACCAGGCTTATCACACGCCTGTAGTCCATCTCTACGGGACCAATCACATGCATGAGGGCCATCCCACGATAAGGAACTAAGAACTTGTGACTAATGACCGTCACATTTTTTAAGGCCTTCTCTTGGGATTCCGCAACCAGGATCTGGGTCATTTGGTCTTCCGGCATTCCTCCTCGTAACTCCAAGGCTACGTGTTGGGGATTATCTAAGAACTGATAAGTCTGAAGGTCGGCATAACTCAAAGATGAAACCTTTCCTTCTACAAAGACCAGTTCTTGAAACAGTTGCGAGAAGACGTAATCGAATAGATCCAAGACATTGTCTGTCGTCTTGAAATAGCGCTGTACAATCTGTGGAATCTCTGTCCGCAAGCGGTAGTGGATATCCAAGACCGTATTTCCAATGAAACGTTCTTGAACTAGCTGATGGAAGATTTCCAAGTCACTGGTTAAGAAATTCTTTGGAATGGCAAATTGTACGGTGACAGGCTTTGATTCATCCAAGGTCAATACCGCTAAGGCATCGTGGTTGGATAATGGAACAATCTCAAAACCCGTCAAGCGCTGCCGTGTCGGCTCCACATCCTGAATCACTGCGGTGTAGCCCGTCATCTGGGCTAATAACTTGGCCGTAGCATCCAAGATATCGTCTAACTTAAAGGCTTCGAAATCAAAGGCTTTCACCACCTGGTAGACATCTTGTTCATCAATCAACTCTAGATCGAGCGAGTTCTGAACGAAATATTGGAAACCAGCTCGGCTAGGCATTCGGCCACTCGAAGTATGGGCTTTCTCTAGCAACCCTTGCTTTTCGAGGGCAGCCATATCGTTTCGGATGGTCGCACTACTGGATTGAATGACATCTTGTAGCGCTTTTGAACCGACCGGTTCGTGGGTCTTGGTAAAGATATCGACGACAAGATTGAGAATCTCATTTTGACGTTCTGTAACCATGACCTCACCTCTCTTTCGTTTTTAGCACTCTAAACACTCAAGTGCTAAACCATGATTCTATTATACACCCTCTCAAAAGAAAGTCAAGAAAAAAATCCAAAAAATTAGCACTCTTTTTTCAAGAGTGCTAAAAATCATTCTTAAGACCGATACTAGGCCAAAAAAACTATAAACCTGCTTCTTTCAGCTTTTGAATATATTCTTCTAAGACCAGTTGGTGCTTGACCATATACTGGGCATTTTCTACACCGACGTAGCGGAAGTGCCAGTTTTCATAGTCTACACCCGTGATCGCGTTTTTCCCTTCTGGATAACGGAGAACAAACCCATATTGTGGCGCCAAGGCAATAATTTGTTGTACTACCTCTTCGGACAGCCCATTTGGGGCACTCATATCAATTGCAAGTCCCGTCTGGTGCTCACTAGCTCCTGGAACCTGTACCTGAGCTTGTGCCTGACGTTCTGCTTCTTCATGAGAAAGACCAGTAGCTTCCAACTGTGCTACCCGCTCATTGTAAAGCTCTGTTTGCTCCTCCACACTTCGATAACCGGAAATCAAGGACTCCTCAGGAGCAACTGCCCTTGCCGCCGCTAGAAACTGTTTGGTTTGTTCTGCGATCCGACTATCCACCTTAATTTCTTCAACGTCGACTAACTGAGGATTCAACTCAGCCAACTTGTTGTCCCGATTGACCAGGACTAGATTCCAATCCTTGCTAGAAACTTGCGGGAGGTCTGTCTTAGGTTTTTCTTCCTTTTTCTCAACCTTTTTTGGAGTAGTCGTTTCTACTTTTTGATCTTCAGCAAAGTCCAGAGGAAGCCATTGAGGTTTCAAATAGAAAATACCCACTCCTGCTCCGATTAGACAGAGGCCTATACAGCAGAGCACGATCCAGCTAACTTTCTTTTCTCTTTTCTTGGCAAGTTTATATTTAGTCATGATCTCCCTCTAACCATTTCGCTCCAACCTGGCGGTATGACAGATCTCCAACTGCTTCTAGTTTAAATTGGCCATCTTCATACTCAATAACAGTCACACTACCATTGTCCAAGACCAATTCTTTAAAGGCTTTTGGATCAATCAGGTAAATCAAGGTACTGATGGTCATCCCATGACTGACCACGATGGCATTCCCGCCACCCTTAGACTCGACATCCTTAGCAATTGCCGTAAAGCCATCCAAGATGCGGTCACGAAGGGTTTCCCAGGACTCTGCCCAGCCGGCTGTGTCCACTTCGACAATCCCTTCTGCCAACTCCATCAAGCTCAAATGATGGAAGTCATCAACCCGAAAGACACGTGGCAAAACGCCCAAAAAGAGTTCCCCGTCATAGGCTCCATCAAAACTTCCAAAGCACCATTCGCGGATGCGCTTATCATAACGGTAAGGAATCTTACCCGTTAACCCTAATTCTTCTAGCACAATCCCCATGGTTTGAATGGTTCGACCGGAGTCGCTGGACACGGCTTGTTGGAAATGAATCCCGGCTTCACGTAGACCAATCCCCAATTCGTGAATCCCTCGTTCCCCAGCTTCCGTCAAGGGACTATCAGACCAACCTTGGGCGCGACCAATGGTATTAAACATGGTTTTTCCATGACGGGCAATATACAATTTTGTCTTTGCCATTTTTATCCTCCTGCAATTGTTTTCTTCTTATATATAGTATCTTATTTTTTTACATCAAGTTCTTCTGAGTGGGCTGCTAACCAGTTAGCACCCAGCTTGCGGTATGACTCATCTCCGATGGTCTGGATTGAAAATTGTCCATTTTCGTATTCTACCAAGGTGACACTACCATTTTCAACCCTTGGATCCAGCTCAATCTCTGGATTCAAAATACACACAAAGGAACCAATGGTCATGCTGTGACTAACAACCAAGGCATTTCCACCACCCTTGGCTTCAACTTCCTTGGCAATCTCCTCAAAGCCATCTACAATCCGTTTTTTCAACACATCCCATGGTTCAGCCCAGCCGGCTGTATCTACTTGGTAAATCCCATTCGCCAGCTCTTCCAGGCTGAGTTTCTTGTAGTCTTCAATATCTAAAACCCGAGGAACGACTCCACGGAAAAGTTCCCCTCCGTAGGCACCATCAAAACTTCCAAAACACCATTCCCGGATCTTTTTGTTGAAAGTATAAGGAATCTGATCTGTGAGCCCAAGCTCGTCTAAAACAATTCCCATGGTTTGAATAGCACGACCTGAATCGCTGGAAACAGCACGGACAAAGTCCAAACCAGATTCTCTCAAACCAACCCCCAATTCACGGATGCCTTCTTCTCCTTGAACAGTTAAAGGCGTATCCGACCAACCTTGGGCACGACCTATCGTATTAAACATGGTTTTTCCATGCCGAATAATAAACAATCTTGTTTTCGCCATGTGATCTCCTTTTATGTCCTTCTATTATATCATTTTTTATAAGGAAACTGGCAGCGATGACCTCTCGATTCACTTTCACTTCCTCAGCCAACATTAAAAGCCCTGAGCAAAAATCCTGCTCCAGGGCCATTTTTTAATTTTTAAAACTATGAACTGGGGCTGGAATTTGGCCACCACGGGCAATGAAATCAGCTGACGAAGCTTTGTTGACCTTCATCACCGGAGCAGACCCAAGAAGTCCTCCAAGCTCTAACATATCGCCTTCTTTTCCATAAGGAATGATCCGAACTGCTGTGGTCTTTTGGTTGATCACCCCGATAGCTGCTTCGTCGGCAATCATGGCCGCAATGGTTGTATCTGGAGTATCAGCTGGGATGGCAATCATATCCAAACCGACGGAACAGATAGCTGTCATGGCTTCCAATTTTTCCAAGTTGATATGACCTGATTGGACCGCCGCAATCATCCCTTCATCTTCTGAAACCGGAATGAAGGCACCTGACAAACCACCGACTTGGTTACAAGCCATAATGCCACCTTTTTTCACTTGGTCATTAAGCAGAGCCAGCGCTGCTGTTGTCCCGTGGGTTCCAACTACTTCAAGCCCCATGGCCTCAAGGACACGGGCAACCGAATCCCCAACTGCTGGTGTTGGAGCAAGAGACAAGTCGACAATTCCAAACTCAACACCGAGACGTTCACTAGCCATTTGACCTACCAATTGGCCGACACGGGTAATCTTGAAGGCTGTCTTCTTGACTGTTTCAGCCAATACATCAAAGCTTGCTCCGGGAACTTTTTCGATGGCCCGTTGGACGACACCAGGTCCTGAAACCCCAACGTTGATGACGACATCTGCTTCACCGACACCGTGGAAGGCTCCCGCCATAAAGGGATTATCTTCTACCGCATTAGCAAAGACAACGAGTTTACCTGGTCCCATTGGATCTGCTTGGGAAGCTTCTTTAATGATGCGCCCCATGTCTCGGACAGCGGTCATATTGATCCCTGTCTTAGTCGATCCAATATTGACTGAAGAGCAGACAAAATCTGTCTCCGCAAGGGCACGAGGAATGGAATTAATGAGGATCTCATCCCCTTTTTGGTAGCCTTTTTGAACAAGAGCTGAGAAGCCACCGATAAAGTTAACCCCAACTTCCTTCGCCGCACGATCCAGCGCCTTGGCAAAGGGTACATAGTCTGTCGCGCTGGTTGCTGCTCCGATAATGGAAATCGGAGTGACCGAAACCCGCTTGTTCACAATGGGAATGCCGAGTTCCGCCGCAATCTCATCCCCAACAGCCACTAAGTCCTTGGCCTTTGTCACAATCTTATTGTAGACTTTTTCCGCTGCCTTATCGATATCCGGATCAATACAATCTAGAAGGGAGATCCCCATGGTGATGGTCCGAACATCGAAGTTCTGCTCCTCAATCATGGCAATGGTTTCTGTTACCTGTCTAATGTCCATAAATTCTCAACCCCTATCTTACAAATTGTGCATAGCATCAAAAATCGCTGCACTTTGGATATTGATTTTCACATGCAGAGACTGACCGAATTCTTCTAACTCTGAACGGAGCTGTGTGAAATCTTTTTTCTCATCTGACGATACAACTGCCATCATGGTAAAGTATTCATCCAATACCGTTTGAGAGATATCATCGATATTGAGTCCTAATTCTACCACTTTCGTTGCAACACCCGCTACGATTCCTTTTTGGTCTTTACCAACGACTGTAATAATTGCTTTCATGTCACTGCTCCATTCTATCTATTTGCTTCCATTGTAGCATATTCCCCTTAAAATCGCCCTTCTCAACTGGGAACGTTTGGATATTTTCCGCGTGTATAAAAAATAAAGGCTGGATCTACATCCAACCTCTCTATCGACTATTCAATCTTTTAGGATCCCTTCCTTCACGCGCACGGTACTCTCATACTCGGCTCCAGCTAGACGGTCAAAGGGAAAGCGACGACTGAGCAAGATGATGGCAAGGGTGAGGATCAGGTACAATAAGAGCACAAAGAAGAGTAATAAAATCATAGATAGAGTCAAAAGGGAATTGTCCGTCAAATCCTGATTCAAAAGCGAGATCAAATAGAACAACCCTTGGGGAATCCAGTAGAAATAGCCTACCACTAGGATTCCTCGCCAGATGGTACGAAGCCATTTTTGCTTGTCAAAACGCAAGCGGAATTTTACCAAAGCCATTCCCAAGGTTTTGCCCCGCCACAAGGGAAGCAAACTAAAGTAAAGCACCAAAACCGCTACATAGGGAATCATCTCTAAACGCTCGATTACCGCATAAAGCAAGGATAGCATCACAAAGTCAATCAAGAAAGCAAGACCCATCCGGAAACCAGATACTTTCGTCCCTACTCGGAAAGAATGCTCGTCAATCTCATCTCGTGTTGGCAATAACCAAACCAGGAACCAACCAAGCAAGTAGCCCACTCCACCACCAGTGGTATTTTGAATAATATCATCGACATCTGCTAGGCGGTAAGGGCCCGGATACAGAAAGTAGAGACCTGATAACTGGGTCAGCTCCAAAAAGAGACTAAAGAGGGCTGTTAGGAGAATCGTTTTCTTAAAACCACACTTGAAATAATAACGTAGATACATCCCAAAAGGAATCAACATTAGGACATTAAAAGCTGGTACATAAAAAGTTGGATGCTTGATAGCCTGAAGCCAAGTACCAGTCTGCGCTAGATCAAAGGGGCTCTCCTTGAAAAAATCCACCACAAAAGCAAAGGGATGGAGATTGACCATTTCCGAGTAGCTAGTATGGATCTTACTCGGATCTGGCAGAGGCAAGACTACCAAGAGATAGACCGTCATCAAGTAAAGCATAAAAGAATAGAAAATCAGCACCCGCAATTTATTGACCGAGCCATATTTTCGATAATTCAAAATCATGTAGGGCAAGGTCAGCAAAAAGGCCAGGAAAGGAAAGAGCTGAACAGCTGTTTTGATTGTAGAAATGTATCCCATTGTGTCTCCCATTTACCGTTATAAAAACACCCTTTGCACAATGACAAAAGGTGATTTTTTCATTGATATAGAGTATTATACGGCCTGGTAGAGGAAGAGTCAAGGAAACAGGATGAAAACCTAGCTCAATAGTCGGCTTAATTGCTACCTCTCCCCTTCAAGCTTTTACTTCCGATAAAGACCAATAGATAACTCACAATCCCTGAAAGATGCAATAGCGTTGAGATCCATCCGGTGATTACTGGTAAGAGCATGAGACCAGATAGAAAAATTAAGAATAGATAAAACCATTTTACGGTGCGTGATAATTCTTTCCACACGTTTGGCAGGAGCATAATCCCTCCGGTCACAAAGGCATAGCCGACGGCAGAGATCCCTGTTGCCTGAATGTCCTGCTCGCGTGTTAAGAAGTGAAAAACGATGGAAGAGAGGACTGTCGCCGTCACAAAAACGATTAAGACTTGTATGGAGCCTCTTTTTCTTTCTAGCAGTCCACCGAAGGGAAGGATCATGAGTCCGTTTAAAATCAAATGAACCCATAAAAACCAGACAGGAGCTCCTTTACTGCCATGCATCAGGGTCCCACTGACATATTGCCAACCATACACCGGCTTCGAATGAAAAGCCAATAGGTCATACATAGCATTCCCATAAAAGGAAGTCAATAAACCGAGCAACAAACAGATTAGAGCTATCGTACTGATAACAGGATAGGTTTTTATCATCGTTTTCATTTTAAAACTTCTTTTCTGTAAATAAATCAATTGTCTCACCTTGAGTATACTTTCATTATACCACCCCTTAAACGAAAATAAGATCACTTTTAAAAAGTGATCCTAGTTTCATTAAACAACTCCAACCTCTAACTCCCATTTCACGCCCGGCCACAGAGACAAGGTTATTTAACAAGAAAATGCCAGTAGATATAATTGAAGATGAATATCCAGATTGGTTTCCAAAAAGTGAGAAAATTGCTAAAGGCATGTAAGAAAATTGGTAAACGGATATCTTTGTGTTTCTTGTAGATAGCTGCGAAGAAGAGCCCTGAACAGAAATAAAGAGAAAAGGTTACAGGATCCCGATATTGATGGATCAGATGAAAGGCCGCAAAGAGAAAGCCCGAAAGCAAAACGTCTAAATGAAACTTACTTTCTTTAAAGAAGACATTCATCAGATAGCCTCTAAAAATGATTTCTTCTATCATAGGAGAAGTAATGGTTGCCAGGACAAAAAACAGAGTACCCGAAATACCGGGGCCATTTAGATAAATAGAGGATGGCAATTTGGTTTGATGAACGACAGGAACCAGCGAATCCTGAAAAGTTTGCAGCACCCATCTTTCAACAAAGAACCACAAGAGCACCAGAGCAAAATACCCCAGATAGTGCCACTTCCATTTCTGTATATTTGAACGGACGACTATCTTCTGTCTTTTGAACCACAATAAAATGCCAATGAGAAGCAAAGAGTAGAGAATCAAATAGATGAAATAAAGAAAACTTACATCACCATTGAAAACTTCAGTTAGGTAGATACCAAGACCTTCGATCCCAAAAACAAATAGATATAACAGGAACAGTAAAGCGACTCCATGTTTGGCATATTTCATATCATCTTTTCTCCAATATCATTCTTCCATTCAATTATATACAAGTATAACACATGGAAAAACTTGTAGACAAGGTAGCCCTCAATTGTTCCTTTTTGAACAGAAAGTGGCATCTTCTTTTGTTATTTACTCCGCTTTGATAGGAGAAAACAACCGTTTAGATTTTCTAGCCTGACGATTCTACAATATATTATCCCTTAATCATCTGGACGATTTTGTTTTGAAATAGCTGAAGACTGATGGTTCTTCAATTAGAAAAGAAGGCAGTGACTTGTTCATCCCTCTTTTTCACGATATCGTAAGGACTCACTCCAACTTTCAGAATACCGTAGCGAATATTTGACTTTCCATTTCAGAGGGTATATACTTATATTAATCTGAACTAAATAGTTTTAATTTTTTAAATGAACTGTCTTGAACTCAGATTAAAAAACTATTTACTTAACGGAGGTGGCGCTATGTCATTAGAAGATAAATTAAACCAAGTTAAAGGTTCTGTTAAGGAAGGTCTCGGTAAAGTAACCGGCGACACAAAAACAGAAGCTGAAGGCGTTGCTGAAAAAGTTGCATCAAAAGCTAAAGAAGTTGCTGAAGATGCAAAAGAGGCTGTTGAAGGAGCTATCAACGGTGTGAAAAACATCTTTCACAAAGACGATAACTAATTTTTAACGTTCTAAAACCACCCTATTTTCTGCAGTCCTATTTGACTGGGGAAGATGGGGTGGTTTTTGTTTATCTTTGATTTAATTTGGGTGTAGGAAAAAGAACACCTCGAAATGTGCTCTTTGTAAATATTGTAATTCTTTTGAATGAACGTTTAGAGTGCAGTGGTTGCCATTCAATCAAACACCACTTCGGGCTTTTACTGAAATAGAGCAAAGTAATTGCAGGTCCCCACGACTATTTTGCTTCATTCTCTCAAACCAATCTGAAACATTTGGGACAACATACTGCCCTCTTTCATACGATCACTTCCATTATCCCTTCAATCAGCTCCGTAAAACTTTCTGCCACATAGATAATTTCATCAGGGTCATGAATGTAACAGATTATCTGCCCTTCTTGCCCCTCCTGGTCTGGATCAAAATCGAGCATGAGATAACAAGAATCGCAATATTCCGCAAAAGGAAGCCATTTTTTATTAAAAAGATAGGGTTTAACTCTACTATCACGCATCTCTTCAACATCTTGGCTCGAAAAATAGTCGGGAAATTCCGTCAACAGGGCATTCCTATTTTGAAAAAATTTTTTTATTGACTCAATCTCTTGCAGGCTCATCAAAGAGAAAGCCATTTCTCTTTGGCCAATCACACAGGGTAGGACTGCTAAGAATTTACTGCCGTTTTTGTAGCGATAGACTTCCTTAAGCTCATTTGGGAGAGAAATTCCAATTCTCTTCTCAAACTCCTGAATTTCCTCCTCAGATGCTCCAGAAATTTCCTGATAATCTTCCAGGTATCCTTCCTCTACAGGATCATCCAAACCCCAGTCTTCAAAAGCTTCACAAATATAAGTTGCTATTTTCCTAACTTGGTTAACTATACACATAAGAACCTCCTTTTTTGATTTCTCTTACCCTTCGAATTTTCATCCCAAAATATGTTCAAAATATTGACAGACTTGCATCTTTACTTTTTCTAATATTATTTTTAGTATGGAATTGGATTTTTTTATTTCTTGATCAGATAAAGTCATTTCATCCGTTCGCTTTACTCAAGTTAACATTATAAACAATTTCTGCATTCGGACTGCCTTTGCCATCCTTCACGACTCCTTTTAACTGACCATCTACTACTAATAATTCGATATTTTCATCTATAAGATCCTGTTTAGTCAGTTTAACTTCATTATTCAGGAAGTATTTCCCAATTTTCCTCTTCAAACTTTTCAAGTACTCCTTGCTCACGGAGGATATTTTCTATTTTGAAGAACATTTCTTTAGCTGCCAACATTACTCCAGTCATATTTATTAGTGGTCTCTTGAGCAAAACCTTACATAAAATTACAAATATAAAAACAATTAGAATACATAATTAAAAATCTATTACAGCCAAAAAATTAGCAAGCATGTGAATTAGTACAGAGTATTCTATCCTTTTAGTTCTATAATAAATGTAAGATACTATACAGCCTAACAAACTATACAGTAAAATCGATCTAATAAAAATTCCAATACTAGGTTCGTTCATACAATGCACAAATCCAAACAATATATTTGATATGAAGAAACCTTTCCTGCTCATATTATAGCAATAATTCATTATTGCACCATGAAAAGTTATTTCCTCTAAAACTGGTCCTACGAAAATTCCATAAAAATTGAATAACTCTATGCCCATAATATCTTTTAAAATTTGTAATAACGCATCATTTTGGGTATCTCCAAAAATGCTTACATACAAATGAACTGTAAGTCTCATCAAAGCAACGAATGCTAAACAATAAAGTACTTTGTTCCACTCTAGTTTCTGAATACGATTAATGACATTATGTTTTATGCTTATTTGATAAGAGAAATATAATGTAAAAAACAAGAAAAGTACAAATAGCAACCTAGCATAGACTAATGAAATATCTTTCAAAATAAAACAACAAAACGGTAAATTTGAGAGTAAAAATAACTGCCCAGTCACTTTATATTTTTCTTTCATTTTTAACTACCTCCAATAAACCATTATTAATA
>NZ_JWAK01000038.1:0-2537 GCF_001069335.1 Streptococcus sp. 1171_SSPC | reverse complement strand
CCTTCAACGTATTTGACATTGACTGGCACTTCTACCTTCAAGACATCGATGTTGAAGCGTGGGTCTGAGAAGACTTTCATAGCTTCGATGACCTTACGAGGTTTTACTTTCGCATATTCTACAGATCCGGCATCCGCAATAGTTTCATCATAAGCCAAGATTTCAAGGAAGAATGGAATTTCTTCTGCAGCACATTCTGAACCAATGCGTTCGATGTAGGCTTGTTTTTCTTGGTTGAGTTCTTCTGCACTATCCACATCATAGTAGAGCAAGAATTTCACTGCATCTGCGCCCTGTTCTTTGATGCGTTTAGCTGACCAAAGGTTAAGGCAGTCTGGCAGACGTTTTGTGCTAGAAGTGTCGTAGCCAGTTTTTTCATAAGCCAACAAGAGACCTGCTTCTGCATCCAAGACCTTGGTCGCTGGAAGGCCATACTCAGGGTCCAAGAGCATAGAAGATGCGAATGGCGTCAATTCTTCAGCCACCAAGACCTTCAATTCTTCCATTTGAGCTACTGTTGGTTCTGTGTCTTGATATTGAGCCATGAGGCGTTTCAAGGCACCACGTTGGTCAAAGGCCAAGGCTGAGATCACACCCTCTTTGGTGCTCAATTTTTCTAAATAGTTGCGTTTTTGTTCTGTTAATACCATCTTATACCTCTTTTACAATTATATTCTGATACAAATCATCGTAGTGGGCCATATTGACATGCCCTGTCATCTTTTCTTGGGCATTTAGCATCCCTAGGACCATAGCATGGGTCAAGAGAGCCACGTCATCTTTTCCGCTACTGAGGGCAGCAGAGATCCCAGCTACGGTTGAATCTCCAGATCCCACTGGATTGACCACTTCTATTTTTGGAATATCCACCTTATAGAAGCTGTCTCCATGTTTGGCAAAGGCACCATCTCCACCTAAGGAGACGATAATCCATTCGATTCCTTCAAACAGTGGGTCTTTCAAAACTTCTTTTAAGTCCTCAAAATCAGCTGAAACATCTCGTCCTAAGAGTTGAGATAATTCTTCGCGATTGGGTTTAATCACCGTTGGTTTGAATGGTGAATGAAGGACTGCTTCTAAAGATTTGCCTGATGAATCAAGTACAACCTTGCGTCCTGCTTCTTTTGCAATCTCAATTAGGCTCGCATAATAGTCCACTGGTAGCCCTGTAGGAAGACTCCCCGAAATGGCAATCACATCTGCTGTCGGCATGAGGAGTTTGAAATGGTGAAGGAATCCCAAAGCTTCCGTCCGGATAATTTCTGGACCCGCTTCTAAGATTTCTGTTTGATTTCCTTCATGCAAGATGGCGATACAGTTCCGCGTATCTCCCAGGATATCATAGAAGAAGGATTGGACATCTCGTGGAAGATGGGTCTTGATGAATTGACCATTGGTCCCACCAACAAAACCTGTTGCTCCAACTGTTTCACCGCTCTCAGCTAGGACACGGGTGACATTTAACCCTTTCCCACCAGCCGTCTTAGAAACTTCCGACACACGATTCACAGTATCCAACTTTAATTCTTCCAAGGGATAAGAAATATCAATGGAAGGATTCAAGGTGACAGTTAAGATCATATGCACACCTCTTAGTCGTGGTATTCACCACGATCCCATTTTTCAAGGAATTCTGTAAAGAAGTCTGCATCCTCTTGGTGATCATTATGCGTTTCCAAATGTTGAATCTTAGCAATCAATTTCTTGTTTTCTTCACTTGGTTTGTATTCTGCATGGATGAATGCTTCAATGATATCACACATGAGCAACTCACCAGTTACTTTTCCACCAAAACCAATCACGTTGGCATTCAACTCTTCTTTCGCATAAAGAGCCGTTGTCATATCGCGAACCAAGGCTGAACGAATTCCAGGAACCTTGTTAACAGCGTTGTTAATTCCAACACCAGTACCACAGATACATACTCCAAGATCAGCTTGACCACTAGCGACTGCTTCACCGACTTTTTTCCCAAAAATTGGGTAGTGGGTACGCGCATGGTCATAGGTTCCGAAGTCAAGGACTTCATAACCTTTTGATTTCAAAAATTCAGAAACAGCCATTTTTTCATTTGTGACAATATGGTCACATCCAATTGCAATTTTCATTCGTTTACTCCTCCCCTTAGCACATCTTGTTGAGCATATCGACACGGATTTGGTGGCGACCGCCGTCATACTTACCGTTTACAAAACCTTTGGCGATATTTTTGGCCAATTGCTCACCCACGATTTGAGCGCCCATGGTGATCATGCGAGAATTGTTGTGGCCACGAGTCATGTAGGCAGAACGCTCATCTGAAACTTCTGCCGCAACCATTCCTTTAATTTTAGTAGCGACCATGAATGGACCAGCACCATAGGCATCAATGACGATACCAAGATTGTCTTCTGCTTGTTTGACTTCTTTAGCGACAGCCAAGGTCACATCAACAAAGTCTTGCCCTTCTTCTGTAACATCCACCACTTGGAAACCTTCTGCTTCCAAATATTCTTTGACTACTTCTTTTAAGCGGATACCTGCTGCATCCGCACCAA